>CALDNV010000417.1:0-8947 GCA_937914605.1 uncultured Neisseria sp. | reverse complement strand
TCGCTCGTCGGCAGCGTCAGATGTGTATAAGAGACAGTCTGAAAAGGCTGTCGGGGCGTTTTTTGTATGGGGCAAGTGTTTTCAGACGAGGTGTATAAGAATGGTTATTATTTGTGCAAATATTGTTTATTTTTATAGTAAATGGTATCGTTAGCACGATTTTTTAGGGCGAAAGCCGGTCTGAATTTTGCCCGAACTGCCCCTGTCTGTTTTCAGACGACCTTGTTGTAGTGGTTTAAAGTTAATCCACTATATCGTCTTTATGGCGTTTGTTTTTCCATCTGAATTATTTTTCCCTTATGTCCGTCAAACCTTTATCTTTAAATTTAATCAACTGCTTTGTGTTGGTGGTGCTGTTTGTCGTCAGCCTGTCGGTGGGCGTCGGCGATTTCCGCTGGGCGGATGTGTTTCGCTGGACTTTATCTGACAGCACGGAACTGATGCTGGTCAGCCGCCTGCCGCGCACGTTTGCGATTGTGCTGACGGGGGCTTCGATGGCGGTGGCGGGGATGATTATGCAGATTTTGATGCGCAACCGTTTTGTCGAGCCGTCTATGGTGGGGGCGAGTCAGAGCGCGGCGTTGGGTGTGTTGGTGATGACGCTGATGTTTCCGGCTGCCGGGCTGACGGCGAAAATGTCGGTGGCAGCCGTGGCGGCGTTGGCGGGCATGCTGGTGTTTATGATGCTGATACGCCGTTTGCCGCCGACGGCGCAGTTGATGGTGCCGCTGGTGGGGATTATTTTCGGCGGCGTTATCGAGGCGGTGGCGACGTTTATCGCGTATGAGTTTGAGATGATGCAGATGTTAAGCGTGTGGCAGCAGGGCGATTTTTCGGGCGTGCTGTTGGGGCGTTACGAATTGCTGTGGCTGACGGGCGGCTTGGCGTTGACGGCGTATTTGATTGCCGACCAGCTGACGATTTTGGGCTTGGGCGAAACGGTGAGCGTGAATCTGGGTCTGAACCGGACGGCGGTGTTGTGGGTCGGCTTGGTGATTGTCGCGCTGATTACGTCGCTGGTGTTGGTCACGGTCGGCAATATTCCGTTTATCGGGCTGGTCGTGCCGAACATCATCAGCCGCCTGATGGGCGACAAGCTGCGCCAAAGCCTGCCTGCGGTGGCTTTGCTCGGCGCGTCGCTGGTGCTTTTGTGCGATATTTTGGGACGCGTGATTGTGTTCCCGTTTGAGATTCCGGTCTCAACCGTGTTCGGTGTGTTGGGTACGGTGTTGTTCTTGTGGATTTTGTTGAGGAAACCTGCCCATGTCGTCTGAAAACAAGCGTAGCGCGCTTCGCTCGAACAAGGTTGCGTTTATGCAGGGTTCTTCCCGTCCGCTGTGGGCGGCGTTTGTCTTGCTGCTCGCTTGTTGCACCTTGTTCCTGACTTTGAACATCCAAGGCGATTGGGGTTTTGTGTTGCAGCTGCGGCTGACCAAGCTGGCGGCTTTGCTGCTGGTGGCGTATGCGGTCGGCGTTTCGACCCAGCTTTTCCAAACGTTGACGAACAACCCGATCCTTACGCCTTCGATTTTGGGCTTCGATTCGCTGTATGTGTTTTTGCAAACGCTTTTGCTGTTTGCTTTGGGCGGGGTGGGCTATACGTCGCTGCCGCTGACGGGCAAGTTCGGCTTTGAGCTGGTGATGATGATGGGCGGTTCGCTGCTTTTGTTTTACACGCTCATCCGGCAGGGCGGACGCGATTTGTCGCGCATGATTTTGATCGGCGTGATTTTCGGGATTTTGTTCCGCAGCCTCTCTTCGCTGCTGACGCGCATGATTGATCCGGAGGAATTTACGGCGGCGCAGGCGAATATGTTTGCGAACTTCAATACCGTCCACAGCGAACTTTTGGGCGTGGGCGCACTGATTCTGCTGGCGAGCGCGGTGGTGATTTGGCGCGAGCGGCACCGTCTGGACGTCCATCTTTTGGGACGCGACCAAACGATTAATTTGGGCATAAACTACACGCGCAATACCTTGTGGCTGCTGCTTTGGATTGCCGCGCTGGTGGCGACGGCGACGGCGGTGGTCGGGCCGGTCAGCTTCTTCGGCCTGCTGGCTGCCGCGCTTGCCAACCATTTTGCCCCGAGCGTGCGTCATAGCGTGCGGCTGCCGATGACGGTGTGCGTCGGCGGCATCCTGCTGGTCGGCGGGCAAACCGTGTTCGAACACCTGCTCGGCATGAAGGCGGTGTTGAGCGTAGTGGTTGAATTTGCGGGCGGGCTGGTGTTTTTATATTTGGTGCTGAAACGCAAGCGATAGGTCGTCTGAAAACTTTCCCAGCCTGAATTCGAATGGCGTAAACCACTATTTCCAAACGGTATATTTCGTTTTGCACGTCCTTGGATTTGACGGCGTGAATGAAACTAAATATCAGGTTCTTACTCATATTAAGCATCACTATCAAGGTGCGTGCTATGAGTAAAGTGTTGAAATACCGTCCTGATTTGGACGGGATACGGGCATTGGCCGTTTTATCCGTCATCGTATTTCATATCGATCCCCAATGGCTGCCGGGTGGTTTTTTGGGCGTGGATATGTTTTTCGTGTTGTCGGGATATTTGATCACGACCATTATCAGCCGCGAGATTCGCGACGGCAGTTTTTCGTTTCTCGAGTTTTACAAACGCCGCGCCAAACGCATTTTGCCTGTCTTTGCCTGTGTATTGCTTTGCACGACAGTCGTTGCCGCCATTTTCTTTTTGTCTTTCGATTTGCGCCAATACGTCAAATCCGCCGTCTATGCCTTGCTGTTTGCAGCCAACCTGTTCTTTGCCCGCCGCGGCGGTTATTTTGATGCGGATGCGACGGAAAAGCCGTTGCAGCACATTTGGTCGCTGTCGTTGGAAGAACAGTTTTACTTTATTTTCCCCGCGTTGCTGATTTTGTTTTTCCGTCTCAGCAAACGGCGCAATGTGCGGACGTTTATCCTTTTGCTGATTGTCATCAGCCTGTTTTCCGCGCTGTTGCCGACTTTGGGCATGGAGGCGTATTTCCTGCCGCATGTGCGTGCTTATGAGCTGCTTGTCGGTTCGCTTTTTGCCTTCATTCCGCCTGCCAAACAAAACGATAAAGCCAGTACGCCGCTATTCGGATGGCTGATGATGGCGGTCATCGCCGCCACGCTGGTGCTGCCCTACGGCATCCTGCCCGGCGCGGGAAACATCGAACGGCTGCTTTGCTGTCTGGCGGTCGGCGGTTTGATTTATTCGGGCAAATCATTGCAGATGCAGGAAGGTTTCAATACGTCCAAACTGTTGAGCCTCAAGCCGGTGGTGTTTATCGGGTTGATTTCGTATTCGCTGTATTTGTGGCACTGGGTGGTGTTGGCGCTTATGCGCTACATTTATATGGACGCGCAGCTTCCGCTTGCTGCATCGGTATTGGCTGTCATCATCATGCTGCTGTTGTCGGTATTGTCTTATTATTTTGTGGAAACACCGGCGCGGAAGGCGAAGAATTTTACGACGGCGAAATTCAAATGGAGCATGGCGGCTTATTTCGCGCTGCTGATTCCTGCGGCAACCTACCTGATGACCGCCAAACCCGCCGCGTTTGAAAGCAGTTTGTACAAAGCCGATGAAAGCAAAATTTGCGCGGACACGCTGACCAAAACCGATTGCGCCGTCGGCGCGGCAAACCAAAAACCTGAAGTTTTGGTCATCGGCGACTCGCATGCCGCCCATTTGAGCCCCTTCCTCGACATCGTCGGCAAAAAAGAAGGCTGGTCGGCAGACGTCATCACGTCCAACAGCTGCGCCACCGCGTTCGGATTCGTCCTGCCCGACAGCGACCGCCGCGCCGACCGCTGCAATCCGTATAACAGGTTTATCGAACAAAAAACCAAAGACTATCCTGTCATCATCATTTCGCAACGCTGGTTCCTCCATACCGCCAAACCGGAATTTTTGGAACGGTTCAACACAATGCTGGAGGATTTGGTGAAGGCGGGCAAAAAAGTGTACGTTTTGGCCGATACGCCTATGGACGGGCAGTTGCCGTTGCGGCGTTATTATCTGAGACAAAAGCTCGGCATCGACATCAATTATGTTTCAGAGGATAAAAAAGAAGAAGTCCGCGATTCTGCCAAGTCGGAAGACGAAGTCGAAAAAATCGTGAAGCAGCACCGCGGCGTGCAGTGGGTGGACTTTATGCAGTACATCCCCGCGGACAAACTCATAGACGGGCTGCCGGTGTATTTCGATACCAACCACCTCAACCCGTTCGGTTCAAGTAAAATTGCCGAAATGTTTATTAACGATAAACGCACCCTGTTGAAATAAGCACAAAGGTCGTCTGAAAACAGATTCAGACGACCTCTTTAAAGCAAAAGGATACCGTATGACTCAAGAACACTTTCCCGAATTTTTCGAGCAAGCCCCAACGCTGACCGTCCAAGACGCGCTCGCCGAATTTCTCGGCGCGGCAGAGGAGGGCATCATGCAGTATCGCTACGCCGATGCCGTCCGCCTGTGCGGACACTCCTGCCCCACCGTTGCAGGCGCGTACCTCATGACGTTTAAAGGCCTGAAAGCACTTTACGGCAGCGATCTGCCGCAGCGCGGCGGAATCGAAGCCGCCATGCAGGGCGCGCGCGACGAAGGCACGGTCGGCGTTACCGCATCCGTCGTCCAACTCTTAACCGGCGCCGCTCCCGAAACCGGCTTCGGCGGCGTCGGCCCGCAAGGACGCTTCGCCCGCCGCAACCTGTTGAGTTTCGATGCCGACATCGAAGGCACGCTGACCCTGCGCCGCAAAGACAACGGCAAAACCGTCGCCGTCAGCCTCAACGCCGCCATGCAGCCCTTCGCCCCCGAAATGCGCGACATCATGCCCAAAGCCGTCAGCGGCACCGCCACCGCAGAAGAACTCAAACGCTTCGGCGAACTCTGGCAGGCGCGTGTCAAAGCCTTCTTGATTGATTTGGCAGACAATCCCCAATTCGTCATCGTTCGCGAAATCTGAAGCCCATCCTTTTCAGACGACCTCTCATGTTCGGAGGTCGTCTGAAAACAAATCCACACATCACACCCATCATGATTACCATCCGCAACGTCAGCTTCCACATCGGCGGCAACTCCATCCTCAACAACGTCAGCCTCGACATCCCCGAAGGCGGCATCACCGCGCTCATCGGTCCCAACGGCGCAGGCAAATCCACGCTCCTCTCCTTCATGGCGCGCCTCCGCCCGCTGGAACAAGGCAGCATCAGCTACGCCGGCAAAGATGTTTCGACCACGCCCACCGCCGAGCTGGCAAAAACGCTCTCCATTCTAACCCAAGAAAACAGCGTCATGAGCCGCATCACCGTGCGCGACCTGCTCATGTTCGGGCGTTACCCCTACCACCAAGGCAGGCCGACCCCCGAAGACCTCGCTATCGTCGAAAACGCACTTTCCGAGTTCAAACTGGACAGCTTCGCCAACCGCTACCTGACCGAACTCTCCGGCGGACAACGCCAACGCGCCATGATTGCCATGGTCTTCTGCCAAAGCACCGATTACGTCCTTTTGGACGAACCGCTCAACAACCTCGATATGTACCACGCCCGCGCCCTCATGCAGCTGCTCCAACGGCTGACCCGCGAACACAAACGCACCACCGTCGTCGTCCTGCACGACATTAACCAAGCCGCCGCCTACGCCGACCACGTCGTCGCCATGAAAAACGGACAAGTCGCCATGACCGGCGCACCGAACGACATCTTTACCGCTGAAAATATTAAAGATTTGTTTGATATGGATGTGGACGTATTGGACTATCAGGGCAAGAAGCTGGTCATCCATCACGTTTGAGGTGTGGATATGGAAAAGGTCGTCTGAAAAGTTTTCAGACGACCTTTTGTTATATCCATCTTATTTGAGCAGCTAGGCAGATTGAGGGTGCATCAAGTTTAAACTGGTAGGGTGTTGCCCTCACTTCAGCTCGCGGAGAGGCATTTTCTAAAGTGTTGAAGCACCTTAAAAAATCGGTTTCGTACGATTTGTACTGTCTGCGGTTTCGCCGCCTTGTCCTAATTTAAACTTAATCGACTTTATCGCGTTATTTCCGTTTTACAGGAACTTGGCGGCAAGGTATCCGGCAGCCACCAAGCCGAACATGGCAAGAATGCCCAATACGCTGATCAGGATGTAAGTGTTCTTTTTGGATTGCAAAGCAGCCAATTGGGGTTCTTCACCCAATTCTTGGCGGAGTTTGCTTTCCAGTTCTGAACGGATTTGTTTACGCAGGAGTTTTTCTTCACGCTCTTTTTCAATTTGCAGCTTATGGGCGATTTCCGCTTGTTTTTTATGCTCAAACGCCACCCGTTCCTGCCATTCGATGCGCTTGCGCTGGATGATTTGCTCGGTCGCGCTGGCAATGTGGAAATGGCAGACGGGACATTCCGTCGCCTCGTGATCCTCAATCAGGGTCAAACATACGGGACACTGGCGGATTTCAGGAGCCGCTTCTTCCTGTTCTTCATCGCTGAGATCCAGCTCCAATTCCATCGATTGGCGGACGATGACATCCAATCCCAAATAATTGAAATATTGTTGGGCATTTTCACGTTCGTCTTGGGTGCAGTTCTCGGCAATAATGGCTTGCGGACGTTCGGCAAGCGCTTGAACCAAATCTTCGGCTTCTTTTTCCGGCAGATTATCGTACAAGCAGGCGTTGATGCGCTCGCGATCGACATCCGGCGGATAAGAAACATAAACGTCGTAAAGTTTATCTTGTTTCTTCATTGTGATCCCATGAGATATAAAATCCTGCTTTGTTATTTGAAGGCAGGTATTTAGTGTCGGTTTTGTTATAAAGTATAGATTATTATTCGTCTATTTGTCTTAACCGAAGGATAAAGGGTATTTTATTCGGCTGAAATAGTATAAATGCCCGATTCTGACCGATTATAGTATATTAATGAATATTACCAAATGGAACTATGAATTATAAGATAGATGTTATTGCTTTGAAAGCATATCAATCTAAAAGGCCGCCTGAGTGAACAGACGGCCTTTTTTAGAAAACGGCGTATTAGACGGAAAATGAAGAACCGCAACCGCAAGTGGTCTCCGCATTCGGATTGCGGATAACGAATTGGGAACCTTGCAGGCTTTCGGTGTAGTCGATTTCCGCGCCGACCAAATATTGATAGCTCATCGGATCGACCAAGAAAGTCAGCCCGTTTTTTTGGATTTCAAAATCGTCATCGTTTTTGATTTCGTCAAAGGTAAAACCGTATTGGAAGCCTGAGCAGCCGCCGCCGTTGACGAATACGCGCAGTTTCAAGTCGGGATTGTTTTCTTCGGCAATTAAATCAGCTACTTTGGTGCAGCAGCTTTCTGTAAAAATGATAGGGCTTTCGTCTGACATGATGTGATTCCTTTTATATAAATATTGCCAGTATTGTCGCGCAAACGGATTCTTGAAGCAAGAAGAGGGTGTTGCGGATCGGGCGGCAATATCTGTTAACCGCTTACATGGCTGCAATCTCGAAAAATTTCAATAGGCAGGCGGACAGCCTTTACACCGTCCGTCCTGTTAAAAAATAGGAAAACATGAATTCAGGTCGTCTGAACACAACGCAGATCAGATAATCCGTCCAAACCATTCCACGCGGCCGATGATGGCAACATCTTCGGTCATTTTGTTTAAATCGATTTCAAAGGCCGGATAGGCTTCGTTGGCGGAGATGACGTTGACGATGCCGCCGGGTATGACTTGCAGCCGTTTCACCAAAAGATTTTCATTGATACGCAGAACATATAACCCATCGCGCGGGGTGGTTTCGCTGCGGTTGATGAGGATGGTATCCCCGTCGTTCAGGACGCCTTCCATAGAGTCGCCTTTGACGGAAATGACCGACAGGTTTTTGGTGTCGCGGGTAACGTAGTTTTCAATCCAGTAACGGCGGAATGCCATGGTAAACATGGGTTTTTCATCGCCGACAAGCTGTCCGTGTCCTGCGGCGGCATGGATGTCGTAGCGCGGAACGAAGATAAATTCGTCAATATCGACCGGATTGCCCAAAGTGTCGTAAGCGGTGGCTTTGGGCGGCTCGGTATTGGGAAACGGCTCTCCTTCTCCCGTCAGAAGCCAGTCTATGCTGCATCCTTTGAGCTGTTTGATTTTTTTCAGGGTTTCGGATTTGGGTAATCCGCCCTCGTTCCAGATGCGGCTGAAGCCGGCAATGGTCATATCGATATCGGCCGCGATTTTGGCTTGTCGTGCTTCATCTTTCCATAGAAAAGCCAGTCTGTCTTTAAAGGTATCCATGTTGTTCCTTTGGTTTAAGTGTGATTTTTAATACACTTTGAATGATTAATGTGTATTTTACCTTAGTTTTTATCAAATTGTAAGAAAAATATTAGTCAAACTAAGAAAAAGTATTGCTGTTTTTGTTTTTTCTGAGTATTATGTGCTTATTGTTAGATTAATCGAATAATTTCGGTTCAAAAATACTTTTATTTTTAATTTGTATCTCGGTTTTGATGCTTTATTCTGATTAATCTGATTTTTTAGACTGAATTATGTTTTATTTGAATGTGTTTTAGGTTTTGTTGGAGGCTGTGAAAATGACTCGTTATCGTAAAAATGCTTGGTTGGTTCTGACTGCTTTTGTATTGGGTTTTTTGGCGTTTCCTTTCAGCTATTCGCAAGCGCATCAATCTGATATCAGCGTTTCGGCACAAGAGTGCGAGCAGTTGAATAATTTGGTTTTGGAAAATATGAACGGGCAGCAGCAAGTATTTGCGCGCGAGTGTGATACGGTTGAGGCTTCGCATGATTGGGAGCAGCAGTACGGCAATTTGAATGAAGAAGAATTGGTTGCCGGTATTGTGTATGAGTGAGTGGCTGTGAGGCTGCTGTTATGAAGCTCTAAATCTGGAGGCGGGGAATTTTTGAGTTTGTATAGTGGATTAACTTTAAACCATTACGGCGTTGCCTCGCCTTAGCTCAAAGA
>CALDNV010000416.1:0-8863 GCA_937914605.1 uncultured Neisseria sp. | reverse complement strand
GCAGACAGTACAGATAGTACGGAACCGATTCACTTGGTGCTTCAGCACCTTAGAGGATCGTTCTCTTTGAGCTAAGGCGAGGCAACGCCGTACTGGTTTAAAATTAATCCACTATAAAGTGTAGAAGATTCAGGGCGGTAGTTGAAAAGTATGCTAGGCAGAGGGGGAAGGGCGCTGTCTCTGTCGAGCATTGAAAATAGGTCGTCTGAAAATGTGTCGTTGCTTCAAACCGACACCGTTTCAGACGACCTTTTATTTATTATGGTTAAAATCCACATGGATTATGATAAATTGGTATAATTTCAAAACTGATTATCCAATACATTTTTTCCTTAATATAAAAATAAAATGAACCATAATAAACATTACGGGACAATCGCCCATTGGTTTGGGGAAATGAGCCGCGGCTCCATTATTTGCGACGAGTCTTCGCAACGCATCTTTGCCAACCGCCAATCCCTCCACCCCGATTATCAAGAACCTGAAACCGGACATCGTGTCAGCTTTCAAATAGAAACGGAAAACAACCGCGCCGTCGCAAGGGATGTCGAGCGCGTCAATCCGGGTTATAAAAACAATGACAGCGCGGTCATTACACTGACCGACTGGGATTGGTCGAAGAATGGTGGTTATGGAATGGACGTTTCAAATGAAGGGCAGCCGGTGTTTGTGCTGGGACAGTTTCTTGCCGACCAAACCCGTACGCCAAGGGCGGGCGACCGCCTTGAAGGCACGCTCCGCCGCCATCCCAACGGACAATGGCTGCTGGTCAATGCCGTTATCCGCAGTACGCCTGAGTCTGAACCCGAGCCTGAATCGATACACGCTGCATCCGCCCAAAAAGCACAAGGTCAAACCGTACACTTTTTCCGTCCGGAACACGGTCCTAAAGTTGAAGTCAAAATTGAGCAGCCGTTGGTTGCTGAAACCCGCTATCCCGCTCCGAAATCCGCCCAAAGAAATCTGCTGCCGCCCAATCAGGTCATGAGCGGTACGATTACCACATGGGACGATGCCAAAGGCTACGGCTTTATCCGTTTCGGCGACGAATCCCAAAATATTTTCTTCCACATCAGCGCGTACCATTACAATACCTGCCGTCCGCAAACAGGACAGCGCGTCAGCTTCTACTGCAACCGCCCGATAGAAGGCAACCGTCAACAAGCCGTCAAGGTTGTCCGACTGGGCGACGAAGCATTCCTGTTTGACGAATTGCCACCCGACTACAACAGGCTCAATATCGATATGCAGGCACTCCTGATCAACAGCGTCATCGCCGTCGTTTTCCTGACCGTTGTCGCCGTGCTTTCCAATAAACTGTTTTTCATTTACGTCCTTATCAGTATCGCCGCCTTCATCCTCTATCAACAGGACAAGCAGACGGCGATGGAGTCCGCGCGCAAAATCAGACGTAAAAACGAATACCAAAACCGTATCCCAGAAAATAAACTGCACGCATTCAGCCTGCTGGGCGGTTGGCCCGGCGCATTGGTTGCGCGCGCCGCGTTCCGACATAAAACCAAGAAAGTTCCTTTTGTTCAGATTTTCTGGCTGACAGTGGCAATAAATGTTGCCATTACCTATGCCCTACTGATACATTACGCCGATAATCCTCTGACGAATTTTCTGAAAAACTAAACCAAAACAAAGGAATATCATGTCTTTTGCATTTTTCTTCCCCGGTCAGGGTTCGCAAAGCCTCAATATGATGGACGGCTTCGCAGGACAATCGGTCGTAAAAAACACCTTTGACGAAGCTTCTGCCGTCTTGGGTCAGGATTTGTGGGCGATGATTAACGGTGCGGACGCCGAACTCATCGGACAGACCGTGAATACGCAGCCTATTATGCTGGCTGCCGGCGTTGCCGTTTACCGTGCCTATCTTGAAGCGGGCGGCAAAACGCCTGCCGTCGTTGCCGGCCACAGCCTCGGCGAATACACTGCACTCGTTGCCGCCGGTGCATTGGATTTTGCGGATGCAGTCAAACTCGTCCGCCTGCGCGCCGAACTGATGCAGTCTGCCGTACCGCAGGGCGTAGGTGCGATGGCGGCGATCCTCGGCTTGGAAGATGAGCAGGTTAAAGCCATTTGTGCAGAAGCCGCGCAAGGCGAAGTGGTCGAAGCCGTCAACTTCAATTCGCCCGGACAAGTCGTGATCGCGGGTAATGCCGCCGCCGTCGAGCGCGCCATGAATGCAGCCAAAGAAGCGGGAGCCAAACGCGCGCTGCCGCTGCCTGTATCCGTTCCCTCTCATTGCAGCCTGATGAAGCCTGCTGCGGAAAAACTTGCCGAAGCGCTCAAAACCGTCGAAATCAGACAGCCGCAAATCCGCGTCATCCATAATGCTGATGTTGCCGCTTACGACGATGTAGAGAAAATTAAAGACGCGCTTGTCCGCCAGCTTTACAGCCCTGTACGCTGGACGGAAACCGTCAACGCACTCGTTGCAGAAGGCATTGCCGAATCCGCCGAATGCGGACCGGGCAAAGTGTTGGCAGGTTTGGCAAAACGCATCAACAAAGAAGCCGTGTGCAGCGCTTTGACCAATTCCGAACAAGTCGCTGCCTTTATCGAAGCACATTAAACTTGCCTCCTTTTATGCTTCAGACGACCTTTCTTAATGAAAGGTCGTTTTTTAATGCCTGTCGGTTGTGTTCGCATAGGGAGGTGCAGACAGCAGGAGGGTGTTTCTTATTCCAATCCACTATCAATTTATTTTGAACATTTAAGGTCGTCTGAAAAAATTTTACAGAAATAAAAATCGTTATTCATTTAAAAACAGCAATTTCGTCGCATCGGTAACTTCGTTGCGATATAATCATAGGCTTTACCAATCCGACAGATTGATAAAATATTCAATCTGCATTAATCCGGAACACCGAGCCAATGATAGAAAAACTGACCTTCGGCCTGTTTACCCAAGAAGATTCGCGCAGCTTCATGCGCTTGATGGCTTACATCCGTCCTTATAAAGTCCGCATCATTTTTGCGTTAATTGCTATCTTTGGCGTCGCCGCCACCGAAAGCTATCTTGCCGCCTTTATTGCCCCCTTGGTCAACCAAGGCTTCGCCCCGCCTTCTGCACCGCCCGAACTCAATACCGCAGGCGGCATCGTCGCCACGCTGCAAAACTGGAAAGACCAATTTACATACTTGATTTGGGGTACACCCAATAAAGTCTGGGTCGTGCCGGTATTTTTTATCTTTTTGGTCATTATTCGAGGCATCAGCCGCTATGTCAGTACCTATCTCTTGACTTGGGTTTCCGTCATGGCAATCAGCCATCTGCGCCGCGATATGTTTGCCAAAATGCTGCAACTCTCTTCCAAATTCCATCAGGAAACCCCGTCCGGCACAGTTTTAATGAACATGGTGCAAATGGCGGAATCATCCATCAGCAACGCCAGTAATGTCTTTATCGTTTTGACCCGCGATACCATGATTGTCATTGGTTTGGTCTGCGTCCTGCTGTATTTGAACTGGCAGCTCAGCCTGATTGTCGCCCTGATGTTCCCGTTGCTGTCTTTACTGTCCCGCTATTACCGCAACCGTCTGAAAGATATCATTGCCAGTGCGCAGCAAAGTATCGGTACGCTCAATAACGTCGTTAACGAAGTCCACCAAGGACACCGCGTGGTCAAGCTCTTCGGCGGTCAGAAGAAAGCGTCCGAACGCTTTGCCGAAGTCAATGACACCATCGTCCGTCTTGGTAAAAAAATCACACAAGCCAGCGCGGCGCGTTCTCCGTTCAGCGAGTTGATTGCGTCGTTTGCTTTGGCTGTCGTCATCTTTATCGCCCTTTGGCAGAGTCAGCAAGGCTATACCACCATCGGCGAATTCATGGCATTTATCGTTGCTATGTTGCAAATGCTCGGTCCGATCAAAAACTTGGCGAACATCAGCATCCCCATGCAGACCATGTTTATCGCTTCGGATGCGGTTTGCCAATTCCTCGATACCGAGCCTGAACAAGACAAGGGTACCAAACATCTGAAAAACGTTTCAGGTCGTCTGAAATTCGAAAACGTCGATGTCCGCTACCACGAAGACGGTAAAAAAGCCTTGGACGGCTTCAATCTTGACATCCGCCAAGGCGAACGCGTTGCTTTGGTTGGTCGCTCAGGCAGTGGCAAATCCACTGTCGTCAACCTGCTTCCGCGTTTTGTCGAACCAAGCTCGGGCGCGGTTTATTTGGATGATGTGAATATCGAAGACATCAAACTCGACAATCTGCGCTCCCAATTCGCCCTTGTTTCCCAAGATGTTTTCCTGTTTGACGACACTCTTTTGGAAAACGTCCGTTACAGCCGTCCCGATGCCACTGAAGAAGAAGTATTGGCAGCCCTCAAAGCCGCGAATTTGAAAGACTTGGTTGAAAGTTCGCCATACGGCTTGAACCAACCGATAGGCGCAAACGGCAATCAGCTCTCCGGCGGTCAGCGTCAACGCGTCGCCATTGCCCGCGCCATTTTGAAAGATGCCCCCATCCTGCTTTTGGACGAAGCCACCAGCGCGCTGGACAACGAATCCGAACGCCTCGTCCAACAAGCCCTCGAGCGCCTGATGGAAAACCGCACCAGCATCATCGTCGCCCACCGCCTGACCACCGTCGAACAAGCCGACCGTATCATCGTTATGGATGAAGGCCATATTGTCGAACAAGGCACACACAGCGAGCTGATGGCTCAAAACGGCTATTACTCCATGTTGCGCAATATGCCGAAGCAGGCAGCAGGTTGATTTTCAGACGACCTGTCGGTCAGTTGAAGGACGATTTGCCTAAGAGGTCGTCTGAAAACAATGAGCCGAAAGACAAGGAAGGCTGCCGAACAGACAGAAAGGAACTATCCGCATGAATCATCAAGCCCAGTCCCCCACCGTCTCCGTGATGATCCCTTACTACAACTGTAAGGAATACATTGTAGAAACCATCCAGTCCGTCCTTAGCCAAAGCCATCAGAATTTTGAAATCATCATTGTTGACGACGGCTCCGACCCGGAACACGCCGATTATTTGAGGGAGTTTCTGGCGGACAAGCCCGCCATACGTTACGCCGTACAAAACAATCAAGGCGTTGCCGCCGCCCGAAACCATGCGGCGCGGCTGGCGGGGGGCAAATACTTCCTGTTTCTCGATTCAGACGACCTCATCCTGCCGGATTACATCGAAAAATGCGTCACGGTTTTGGAAAACAACCCCGACTGCAAGCTGGTGTATCCGTTGGCGGAATATTTCGATGCGCAAGAAGGCTTATGGAATCTGCCGGATTATGACGGTTTGGAAAGCCTGTTGACGGGCAACCGTTTTCCTTCATCTGTCTCCATGCACCGCGCCGAAGATTTTGCCGCCTTGGGTGGATTTGATGAAAACCTGACGACACACGAAGACTGGGATTTTTGGATACGCCTCTTAAGCAACGGCGGAACCGTTATCCGTATTCCGGAAGTGTTGTTCCGCTACCGCAAACGCCGTGACAGGTCATCACTGATTAACCGCTTGGAGCAAAATCCTGATTTAAACCGCGAAGACTGGCAAAAAGTTTACGAGAAAAACCGCGCGCTGTTTATGCAACATCATTTGGGATATTCCGACTGTATTCAAAAAATATCCTTACTAGAACAACAAATCCAATCTTTATCCGAATTAAACCTTCAATTGCGAGAAGACAATACCAATATGCAAAATCAAAACCAAGAATTGCAGCATGTAATGGCAAAACTGCTGCAACAAACCGAACTGTCTGCCAAGCAGACCGAGTCTCTGCAACAGCAAATCGACATGTTGATGCAGTTGATGGTGCGCAGCCAGGCAGCAGAAGAGCAATCGAAAGAACAAGACAAACAAATCGAACTGCTGAAAAAACAAATCGATACCTTGCAGCAGGAAAAACAGTCGCTCGAACACACCATCCATACCTTGAACGAAAACAGACAATCGTTCGAGCAAACCATACACGGACTCAATGAAAACCGTGCTTTATTGGAGCAGCACATCCGTCAGGAAAGCCAACGATTGGCAAAATACAAAGGGTTATGGACGGTTAAGGTATTCAAGCCGTTCGTTAAAATCGAACAGGCCATCAGCTCTGCCAACCGCTACCGCAAAGGCTTCCGTCTTTTGGTGCGCGAGAAGGGCAGTATCGGCAAGGCATATCAGTTTTTACGCCGCCATTACAAGCAAACCCATTCGATTAAAAGCGTGAAACAGCTTTTAAAAATGGTCGGTTCTTCGCCTGTTGTTGCACAGGAAGTTCTCGGCGTTCAGGCAGACCCGATTCCGCAAACGTTTATCCAGCGGCTGACCAAACACGCTGCCGACACGCTTGTGCCTAAAGTTGCCATCATTGCCGAACTCAGTATTCCGCAATGCAAAAAATACCGCGTTATCCAAAAGCAGGAAATGCTTGAGGAGCTGGGTATTCCTTGTTCCGTGACTTCATGGACGGACAGCAACGAAGCCAAGAAACAGATTTCTTTGGCAAGTTTGGTGATTTTCTACCGCGTTCCCGGTTTTGACAGCGTAATGGATTTAATTGCGGAATGCCGTCGTCTGAACATCAAAACATTATGGGATGTTGATGATTTGATTTTTGACGAAGATGTCCTGAAAACCAGCAGCACCATCAACTCGCTTGAGCCGGCTGAAAAAGAAGGCGTAATCAACGGCGCGAAACTTTACCGTCAAGCCATGTTGGCGTGCGACGAAGGTATCGCTTCGACTTCAGGGCTGGCAAAAGCCATGAAGGAAGCAGGTTTGGAAACCGTTTATGTGGTTGAAAACGCGTTGGATGATGAAACGCTGGCAGCGGCACACAGCATCGAGGGTCGTCTGAAAAAACAAGAAGACGGCTTGATTCGGATTATTTACGGTTCTGGCACCAAAACGCACAACATCGACTTCTTGGAAGCCGCTCCCGCACTTGCCAACATATTGAAAGAAAATCCGAATGTCAGGTTCAGAATCATCGGCTATTTGGAGCTGCCCGAATATTTCGATGAAGTACAAAGCCAAATCGAGCGCATCCCGTTTTGCAACTATACGGAATACCTGACTTATTTGTCCGAATGCGACATCAGCATCGCGCCTTTGGAAAACTTCGTTTTCAACGATGCCAAGAGCAACATCAAATACCTTGAAGCCTCGATTACCAAAGTGGCGTCCGTATGTTCGCCAAGGGCGGCTTTCGCCGATGTGATTGTCAACGGTGAAAACGGCTTTCTGGCAGACAACGAACAGCAATGGCATGAAGCGTTCGACACCCTGATTCAAAATCCCGAGTTGCGCGACAGTATGGCGCAGGCGGCATACCGTACGGTCACGGAAACATACAGCCCGCAAGCCATCGGCAGCACGCAGCTTGCGCCCGCCGTCCGTTTTGAATCTGCCGCAAAAGGGAAAACCAAAGTCTTATCGTTTAACGTTTACTATCATCCGCAATCGTTTGGCGGAGCGACCATCGTTGCCGAGCAACTGAACAAACTGCTTGCCGATGAAGAAGCCTACGAAATATATGCGGTAACGACTTTGCCGATGAAGAGCTGGCTGCCGCCGTACAGCGTCATTCGTTACGAATACGGCAAAGTAACCGTGTTCGGCGTTGCCGTTCCTTCAGAAGATTCAGCCGCCCACGAAAACCCGCGTTTTGATGCAGCCGTCAAAGACATCATCGAACTTGTACAGCCCGACATCGCCCATATCCACTGCATTCAAAGCATGGGCGTCGGTATGGTCGATATTTGTCGGGAAGCCGGTGTCAAAACCCTCGTTACCCTGCATGACGCATGGTGGATTTGTCCGAACCAGTTCATGCTTGACGAAAATGAAGTCTTCCGCGAGCAATGGAATACCGAAGACGAACGGAGCAAAACCATAGCCCGCGCTTTGTCGAAAATCGATATGTTGCTTGCACCCAGTAAATATTTTGCCGAGCTGCATGAAAGAACTTTGGGCAGGAACGTCCTCGTCAACAAAAACGGCGTTACCCGCCCCTTGGGTCAAATATCCAAACGGAAAAAAGACGTTATCCGCTTCGGCTATGTCGGCGGAAAAACCAAAATCAAAGGCGTTCATCTGATTTTGGAAGCCTTCAGGAAACACCGTTTCCCCAATACCGAACTGGTTGTCGTGGACAATATGCTCAACGTCGGCGCACGTTCGTTCTTTGACAGCGATTTCGACGGCGTGGAACGCTTCCGCATCGAACCTGCTTACAGCCAAGACACCATCGACTATTTCTTCTCGGAAATCGATGTTTTGCTGTTCCCGACCCAATGGAAAGAAAGTTTCGGCTTGACGGTCAGGGAAGCAGTGTTGCGTGATGTTTGGGTAATCGCCACGGATGCTGGCGGTGTGTCCGAAGACATTATCGACGGCGAAAACGGCACGGTCATTCCGTTTGACAGCGGCGTGGAAGAATTGAGCCGCGCCATTGCCGAAGTTTGCGAACGCTATCAAGCGATGGACGATGGCGCAGTCATTGAATTGCCGAAAAGCCATATTCGGACTTTTGCGGAACAAAAAGACGAATTGGCAGGCCTATATCAAGAAATACTGTCGAACCAAGCAGATTGATGTTTTCAGACGACCCTTTCGATGGCAGCAAAGGGTCGTCTGAAAATGACAGTGAATGAACTTTAAACCCATACGGCGTTATACCGCCAAGCCAATATCCAATGAGTTGAAGTACCTAAGATTAACCGCCCCGCCCGAATCATGAATAAAACCATCATCCTTGCCGTACCCTATATGTACGAACTCGACAAGTGCATCGAAAAAAACCTGCGTTTTTTGGGGTTCGACGTCGTCAACCTTTGTTACGACGACAGGGATTCTTTTTATCCCAATATGGCGAGCAGGGTGAAA
>CALDNV010000415.1:0-8902 GCA_937914605.1 uncultured Neisseria sp. | reverse complement strand
CTGCCTGTCCCAATGCGACTTGGACATCACGCGCCAAGCCATACCCGTCCGCCCCGTGCAACACTATACCTGCGGCGGCATCCAAACCGACCCCTACGGCAGAACCTCCCTGCCGCAGCTCTACGCCTTAGGCGAAACCGCCTGCACAGGGTTGCACGGAGCCAACCGCCTCGCCAGCAACTCCCTGCTCGAATGCGTCGTAACCGCCAGACTTGCCGCCCAAACCATCGCGGACGGACAAGCGTTCCAAACCGTACTGTCCAAAAGGTCGTCTGAAAACCCCTCCGCCGAAGCAGACATCTTTTCAGACGACCTCCAAAACACATTCAGCCGCCCCGTCCTGCAAACCTTCAACCAACGCCATCTGGGCATCCTCCGCAACGATACCGGCCTACGCCGCGCCATCGCCCAACTGCGGCTTTGGAAGCAAAACCAAGCCGAACCGCACACCGCGTCCGAATACGAAAACCGCAACCTGCTCGAATGCAGCCTCGCCGTCGCCCAAGCCGCATACGCAAGGCGGCAAAACATCGGCGCGCATTTCAATACCGACTTGGCAGGGAGTGTCGATTGGAAAAAGCAGGCGGCAGGCTGATGACGGATGCCTCCGTATAAAAGATAAAAGGTCGTCTGAAAACTGATTTTCAGACGACCTTTTGGCTGCCTATTCCTGCCCGCCCATCTTCCCCCGATACCACGTCAGCTTCCGCTCCAAAAACGCCCAATGCGCGTCCAATTCCTGCCGTTTTCGTTTCAAAGCCGCCTGATGTTTCTGCAAAATCCGGTAACGTTCGGGGACGGTTTCATCGCCCAAATGCCGCAGCCGCGCGTATTCCTTGATTTGCGCCAGTGGCACGCTCATGTCTTTCAGCCGAAGGATGAAACCCACCCATTCCAAATCGCGCGCACCGTATTCACGGTAACCGTTGGCGTTTCGTTCGGGGCGCAGCAGCCCTTCCTGCTCGTAGTAGCGCAGCGTGGCGGCAGACAAACCCGTTTGCTCGGCAAATTCCTTGGTCTGCATCAAATCTCCTTGCTATAAAGTTTGCTTGATAGTTTAACCTGACCGTGCAATTTTGCCTATTTCAGTATGGAGACGAAAAATGTTGAATCATCAGGATTTAATGGCACGCGGCTTGGCAAAGCTGAACGAAATCGACGGCGAACAGGGCGACAAGGTAATGCAGGCGTTGGCGGATATTTCGCCTGATTTGGGCAAATACATCATCGGTTTCGCATTCGGCGAGATTTACCAGCGCCCGCATCTTGATATGCGGCAGCGCGAGCTGGTAACGCTGGCGGCTCTGGCGGCGCAGGGCGGTTGCGAAAACCAGTTGCGCGTGCATATCCACGCTTCGCTGAACGTGGGGCTGACGCGCGATGAAATTGTGGAGGCGTTTATCCACTGTATTCCGTATTTGGGTTTTCCGAAGGTGCTGAATGCGGTGTTTGTGGCGAAGGAGGTGTTTGCGGCGGCAGAGTGATGCAGGCTGCCTGAAACCTAAAGGTTACCTGAAAGGGAGTTTCTGCGAAGCTAAAGCACAGCCTGCACTTTGGAAATTGAAATGCAGGCTGCATCAAATAACCGAAAGGTCGTCTGAAAAGCTACCTGAAAATGCGGGAAAACAAAACTATCCCCGCCCTGAAGTAATCACCGCGTGCTCGCGGAACACGCGCCATTTGCCGTCGTTGCCGATACGCAGCATCAAGGTAAACACGATTTCCTGCTCACCCGCGCCGTAGCCCAAATCCATGCGGCGGGTGGCGGTAACGAAGCCTGTGCCGCCCTGCACTTCGGCGATGTTGAAATGAATGGACGTGTTAATCGGCGGCGCGCCCGCATCGCGGCGTTCGCGGAAAAACGCCATGTTCTGTTCGTAGTCAAACGACAGCACATTGCCGTCCGGCTGGACGATAAAGATGTGCAAATCAGGTTCGTAGCAACCTGCCAATTCGTCCAAACGGTAATGGCAGCCTGCATCGCTCAAAGTGCGGACGGCGTTCATCAAATCTTGGTTCAAGGTCATTTTTTGCTCCTGTTGTGGTGTGAAAACAGGATTATCGGCGGTTTTTTATTGACGATAAATCCATCAATATACAAAACACTTCTGCTAAAATCACAGCAATATCGTTATTTCAGGCAGCTTTCATGACCCTGCAAACCCATTCAGACGACCTCCGTTTTTTCGTTGCCGTGGTGGAAAACGGCGGCTTTACCCGCGCGGCGGCAGTGCTGGAAACCGACAATTCCGCCGTCAGCCGCAGCGTGAAGCGGCTGGAAGCCAAGCTCGGCGTTACCCTGCTCAACCGCACCACGCGCCAAATCAGCACCACCGAAGAAGGCGCGCAGTATTTTCAACGTGCCAAAAAGATTCTGGAAGACATGGCGCAGGCGGAAGCGGAAATCCGCGCGGCAAGCGGTGTGCCGCAGGGTTTGCTGCGTGTCGATGCCGCCACCGCGCTGGTGTTGAACCGCCTTGTGCCGCTCATCGGGGCGTTTTGCTGCCGTTATCCGCAGGTGGACGTGTCGCTGACCTCGTCTGAAAACCGCATCGACCTGATTGAACGCAGGGTTGATGTCGCCATCCGCGCGGGACGGCTAGACGATTCGTCCCTTCGCGTACGCCCCCTGTTCGACAGCTACCGCAAAGTGGTCGCCGCGCCCGATTATCTGGCGCAACACGGCATGCCGCAGAATCCGTCCGAATTGGAACAGCACTGCTGCCTAGGTTATTGCGAGCCGAGCGTGCTGAACGTGTGGGACATTGCCTGCGACGACGGACAGGCATATACCGCCCGCCCGAAACTATGCGCCGACAGTTGCGAGACGGTCAAACGGCTCTGCCTGTCCGGGCAAGGCATCGCCAGCCTGCCTGATTTCACGGTGGACGTGGATTTGGCGGCAGGACGGCTGACGGAACTCTTCCCCGACCGCCGACTTGCCGTGCCGACCCCGTTCAACGCTGTCTATTACGCAGGACGTGCCGTCAGCCCGAAAATCCGGGCGTTTGTGGATTTTTTGGCGGAAGAATGGAGGCGGGATACGGTGTTTGAAAACCGTCCAAGGGCTACCTGAAACGCCAAAAGCAGCCTGCACTTTGGAAATTGAAATGCAGGCTTGCTTTGTGCGGTTTGTGTTTTCATGCGGCTTAATGTGCAGGTCGCATGAGGAGGTGGAGGCATGTCTAAAAATTACTTCATACGCCGGATGCTGCTGTGCAGGCGGTATGTACCGTGTTGCAGCAATTGGCTCAAAAAATGTTCCAGTTCGGCCAAATTGTCTGTGGCGTACACAATTTGACAACAGGTGTCGCCACTGGTTTTGTCCGCACTTTCCACGTTTTCCCAGCCGCGCAGCCAGTTTTCAAATTCATCGAAACGAGCGTGCTGCATTTTCATACTGGTAAAATGACGAGTGCGGGTTTCTTTGAGTATGAAACCGTCAATCATGACGATCATATCCAGCATTCGGTGCACGTGTTTGGTTAAACCTTGAAACTTCGACGGCAAATGCCACTCGTAATTTTTCTTGCTCAAAGGTCGTCTGAAACCACTATTTCAGACGACCTTCTTCCAAATCCAAACAAATCAATCCATTCCATCTGTTTCCCCTCTAAATATCATCCGTGCAAGCAACAATCGGTGCAATCGGTTAAAATGGGTCGTCTGAAATTTGTTTGACCGAATTGAGAAAACCATGTCCCAACAATACGTCTATTCCATGCTGCGTGTGAGCAAGGTTGTGCCGCCGCAGAAAACCATCATTAAAGATATTTCCCTTTCTTTCTTCCCCGGTGCGAAAATCGGCCTGCTCGGTTTGAACGGCGCGGGCAAGTCCACCGTGCTGCGGATTATGGCGGGTGTGGATAAGGAATTTGAGGGTGAAGCCGTGCCGATGGGCGGCATTAAAATCGGCTATCTGCCGCAAGAGCCGGAGCTTGATCTGGAAAAAACCGTGCGCGAGGAAGTGGAAAGCGGTTTGGGCGAAGTGGCTGCGGCGCAGAAACGTTTGGAAGAAGTGTATGCCGAGTACGCCAATCCCGATGCGGATTTTGACGCGCTGGCGGAAGAACAGGGTCGCTTGGAAGCGATTATTGCGGCAGGTTCGTCCACGGGCGGCGGTGCGGAACACGAATTGGAAATCGCCGCCGATGCGCTGCGCCTGCCGGAATGGGATGCCAAAATCGGCAATCTGTCCGGCGGTGAAAAACGTCGTGTTGCTTTGTGCAAACTCTTGTTGAGCAAGCCCGATATGCTGCTGCTGGACGAGCCGACCAACCACTTGGATGCGGAATCGGTGGAATGGCTGGAGCAATTCTTGGTGCGCTTCCCCGGCACAGTCGTTGCGGTAACACACGACCGCTACTTCTTGGACAACGCTGCCGAATGGATTTTGGAACTCGACCGCGGACACGGTATTCCGTGGAAAGGCAATTACTCGTCTTGGCTGGAGCAGAAAGAAAAACGATTGGAAAACGAGGCGAAATCCGAAGCCGCGCGCGTGAAGGCGATGAAGCAGGAATTGGAATGGGTGCGCCAGAATGCCAAAGGTCGCCAAGCCAAGTCCAAAGCGCGTTTGGCGCGTTTTGAGGAAATGAGCAACTACGAATACCAAAAACGCAATGAAACGCAGGAAATCTTCATTCCCGTTGCCGAGCGTTTGGGTAACGAAGTGATTGAATTTGTGAACGTTTCCAAATCATTTGGCGATAAAGTGCTGATTGACGATTTGAGCTTCAAAGTGCCTGCGGGCGCGATTGTCGGCATCATCGGCCCGAACGGCGCGGGTAAATCGACGCTGTTTAAAATGATTTCGGGCAAAGAGCAGCCTGATTCCGGCGAAGTGAAAATCGGGCAAACCGTGAAAATGAGCCTGATTGACCAAAGCCGCGAAGGTTTGCAAAACGACAAAACCGTATTCGACAACATTGCCGAAGGCCGCGACATTTTGCAGGTCGGACAGTTTGAAATTCCCGCCCGCCAATATTTGGGTCGTTTCAATTTCAAAGGCAGCGACCAAAGCAAAATCGCAGGGCAGCTTTCCGGCGGCGAACGCGGACGTTTGCATTTGGCAAAAACTTTGTTGAGCGGCGGCAATGTGTTGCTGCTGGACGAGCCGTCCAACGACCTCGACGTGGAAACCCTGCGCGCGCTGGAAGATGCATTGCTGGAATTTGCCGGCAGCGTAATGGTCATTTCGCACGACCGCTGGTTCCTCGACCGCATCGCTACGCATATTCTGGCTTGCGAAGGCGATTCGAAATGGGTGTTCTTCGACGGCAACTATCAGGAATATGAAGCCGATAAGAAACGCCGACTCGGCGAAGAAGGCGCGAAACCGAAACGAATTAAATACAAACCGGTAACGCGTTGATAGGAAAATAAGAAAACGTCGTCTGAAAACTTGAAAAGGGTTTTCAGACGACGTTTTTGTTAAGTGGCTATTGTTCCGGCGTTGTTTGTTTATCGAGTGGATTCACAATAGTCAAACGCCTGCCCAAATCAAGAAGAGGTCGTCTGAAAACGTGTGATGTTTGTGTTTTCAGACGACCTCTTTGCGTGCGCTCCGTTATTTCTGTTTACGCAGTTGCGGGTGGTTTTTCAGATTGTCCAAGAGGATGTCAATCATACGCGGTGCGGTTTGGGCAAGGTCGAAACTTTTGTCGGACGAGAGCCAACGCCAAATCAAGCCGTCCAGCGTCGATTTGATGAAGATGACCGCCATGTCGGTATCCAAATCTTCGGATAAGGCATGTTGTGCGATGGATTTGGTCAGGACTTCGGTAATTTTCTCGCGCCAAATCGATTGATGTTTATCCGCAATGTCGATGACGGCGGCGTTCTGCTCGGTGTGTTCGCATTTTAAAAACAAAATGCTGTGGAATTTATAGTGGATGTCGTTGGTTTGCAGGCGCGTGAAAAAGTGCATCAAGGTGCGGCGGAAAAGCGGCCACTCTTGTTCATCGCTATCGGTCGCGTCCTGATGCATACAGTTTTCGATGTCGTCGCAAATACGCTGGAAGAGGGCGTCGAACAAGTCTTCTTTGTTTTTGAAATGCCAATACAAAGCGCCGCGCGTGACGCCGGCGGCTTGGGCGATTTCGTTGAGGGAAGTGCGCGCGATGCCTTTTTGGTAGAAGGTTTCCAGTGCGGCGAGCATGAGATGTTCTTTGGTTTTAAGGGCTTCGGTTTTGGTTTTCCGCATGATGCCTGTTTCAAGTTAAGTGGAATGTTGGGGATTATAAAAAATACTTTGTATCCATGCAAGCATGTATGTATAATGACTCCTGTAATTGAGATTGGCTCTCAAGTATAAAATAATTTTTCAGACGACCTGCTCCGGATATTGAGGCAGGTTATTGTTGTTTCGGAACCAAAAATCGGCTATGATGACAAAGTATAGGGTAAACCCTCATAACAATTATATAGATAGGAAAAGTAATGGCTTCTTATGCTTCTAAGGTGATGCGCATGGCGGCAATCGCTGCCGCTACTGCGTTGGCTCTTTCAGCGTGTAACAAAGGCACCGATGCGACGCAAGGTGCAAAAGATGGAAAAGGGCAGCAGGCAGCTGCACAAAAAGAAGCTCCGCCACCGGTGGTCGGTGTCGTTACCGTCCATCCTGAAACCGTCGCGCTGACGACCGAGCTGCCGGGTCGGTTGGAGTCGCTGCGTACCGCGGATGTCCGCGCCCAAGTCGGCGGTATCATCCAAAAACGCCTGTTTCAAGAGGGCAGCTATGTCCGCGCCGGACAGCCGCTTTACCAAATCGATAGTTCCACCTATGAAGCAAATCTGGAAAGCTCGCGCGCCCAGTTGGCAAGCGCGCAGGCAACCCTTGCCAAAGCCAATGCCGACTTGGCGCGTTACAAGCCGCTGGTTGCCGCCGATGCCATCAGTAAACAGGACTACGATGCGGCGGTAACGGCGAAACGTTCTGCCGAAGCAAGCGTTAAAGCGGCGCAAGCGGCGATCAAATCTGCCGGTATCAATCTGAACAGGGCGCGCATTACCGCGCCGATTTCTGGTTTCATCGGTCAGTCTAAAGTGTCCGAAGGTACGCTGTTGAACGCGGGTGATACGACCGTTCTGGCGACCATCCGTCAAACCAATCCTATGTATGTGAACATCACTCAATCTGCGACCGAAGTGATGAAGCTGCGCCAACAGGTTGCCGAGGGCAAGCTGTCGGGCGTGGACGGTGCGATTGAAGTGGGCATCAAGTTCGACAACGGCGAAGTTTATCCTCATAAAGGCCGTTTGCTGTTCTCCGATCCGTCTGTTAACGAAACGACCGGACAAATCACGCTGCGCGCTTCAGTGCCGAACGACAAAAATATCCTGATGCCCGGTCTTTATGTGCGCGTCTTGATGGAACAAGTGGCTGCCGACAATGCCTTCGTCGTGCCGCAGCAGGCAGTAACGCGCGGTACGAAAGATACTGTAACGATTGTGAACGCCAAAGGCGAAATGGAGCCGCGCGAGGTAACAGTCACCCAGCAGCAGGGAACCAACTGGATTATCACTGCGGGTCTGAACGACGGCGACAAAGTCGTTGTGGACGGCACCAGTATCGCCGCCATGAGTGGCGCGAAAAAGGTAACGCCTAAAGAATGGACATCTCCTGAAAATGCGGCGGCATCTGCTGCCGGAGCTGCTCCGAAAGCTGCTTCCGAAGCGAAAAAAGACGTTCAGATGACCTTTGAAGCCAAACCGGCATCTGCGGCTAAATAAGGAAGGCATCCATGGCTAAGTTTTTTATTGACCGCCCCATTTTTGCATGGGTGATTGCGATTTTTATCATCGCAGCGGGTATTTTCGGCATTCAAAAACTGCCGATTTCCCAATATCCGTCCGTTGCTGCACCGACCATTACTTTGCGCGCTACTTATCCGGGCGCTTCTGCTCAGGTAATGGAAGACAGCGTACTGGCCGTTATCGAACGTAATATGTACGGTGTGGAAGGTTTGGACTATATGACGACTTCTGCCAATTCCAGCGGCAGCGGCAGCGTCAGTCTGACGTTTACACCTGAGACCGATGAAGATTTGGCGCAGGTGGACGTGCAGAACAAATTGTCGGAAGTGTTGTCCACATTGCCGTCTACCGTACAGCAATATGGTGTAACCGTATCTAAAGCGCGTTCCAACTTCTTGCAAGTGGTCATGCTTTCTTCTGAAAAGCAATCCATTGAGGAAATGAACGATTACGCCCAGCGCAATATCATTCCTGAACTGCAGCGTATCGACGGGGTAGGGCAGGTACAATTGTTTGGTGCGCAACGCGCCATGCGTATTTGGGTTGACCCGAAAAAACTGCAAAACTACAACCTGTCTTTTGCAACGGTAACCAATGCGCTTGCGACACAAAACATTCAAATCTCAGCAGGCTCCATCGGTTCTTTGCCGGCGGCTGCAGGTCAGACCATTTCGGCGACCGTTACAGCGCAAGGTCAGCTGAGCACTGCTGAAGAGTTCGGCAACATCATTTTGGTATCCAATACTGACGGCTCGAACGTCTATCTGAAAGACGTTGCCAAAGTCAGCTTGGGTATGCAGGACTATTCTACTTCTACACGCTTGAACGGCGTGAACACCACCGGTATGGCAGTGATGCTGTCTAACAGCGGTAACGCTTTGGCAACGGCGACTGCAGTAAAAGAAAAAATGGCGGTTTTGCAGAAGTATTTTCCAGACGGCATGAGCTGGAAAGTTCCTTACGATACTTCCAAATTTGTGGAAATTTCGATTGAGAAAGTGATCCATTCGCTTTTGGAAGCCATTGTTTTGGTATTCTTAGTGATGTATCTCTTCCTGCAAAACATCCGCTATACGCTGATTCCGACCATTGTTGTACCGATTTCCCTGTTGGGCGGTTTTGCCTTTATCTCATACATGGGTAT
>CALDNV010000414.1:0-3768 GCA_937914605.1 uncultured Neisseria sp. | reverse complement strand
TATCAAAGCAATGTCAAAAAAGATGGATGCAAAGAGTAACACCATAAAATAATTTCCTTGTGAGTAAGATTTTTTTTGTTTTTCAGACGACCTCGAGGTCGTCTGAAAAAAGAGGGTCGGCATTCAACCTATTACCCCTCCAGTCAATGCATAATAAATAAGTTCGCCAAATAAAACAATTTTTCGGTCAGTAGGGTTAAGGCTATACCTGAAAGAATGCCCACTCCCCAATAGATAAACTGGCGGCGTTTCGGGTTGGACGTGGTACGCAACATTCTGAAATACAAAAGCAAGCAGCCGAACATGCAGATAGTTTGAAACAGAATGAGGGGGAGGCTGTCAATGGCTTTGGAAATCGAATCAGAAAGGCTGCTTGTCACTGTGCGTATACATAAATAAATCAAAGCCGAGCCTGCCGCCGAATGCCAAAAAGGGATGGGCGTGTCGGATGAGTCGGGTGTCCTGTGGGGTTGAAGCCTGCCGAATAACAATATAAATACAATGTCAAACATAATGAGTCGCCTTGACGTAAGCTGTTTTTGTTTTTCAGACGACCTCGGGGTCGTCTGAAATGTTATGGTGCGGCGATATGGAGTAATACCGCGCTAAGGTGTGTCAGTACGTTGATCATCTGCAATGTCGAAGCGGCTGCCATATCCCTGTAAATACAGTGATGCAGCAGAACAGTATGGGCTTCTGCTGATAAAGCCCGCGTTACGGTTTTGTGCTTGGTCTAAAGGTCGTCTGAAACGGTTTTCAGACGACCTTTTTTCGTACTGCCTTAACCTGTATTGCGCAAACCTTGTGCCACGCCGTTGATGGTCAGGTGTACCATCAGGAGGGTGTGCGGGTCGTGCGGGTCTTTGCGCAGGCGTTTGAGCATGGCGACTTGCAGGCCGTTGAGCGCGTTCAGGTACGGAATCCGCAGGGCGAGCGAACGGGCGAGGCTGCGGTTGTCGCGCAAGAGTTCGTCGGTTTGCAAAAGGTCGAGCAGGGCTTTGCGGCTGCGTTGGTATTCTTCCTTAATCATGCCGAAGATGACGGCGGCTTTTTCGGGCGATTCGCTCAAGCCGGCGTAGTTTTCGGCGAGGGTGATGTCGGTTTTTGCCATGACTTGTTCCATATTGGAGAGCATGGCTTGGAAGAATGGGTTGTGCTGCGCGTGTTCCTGCAAGGCGGCGAGGGTTTCGGGTTTGCCTTCGCACAGGCTTTCCACCGCACTGCCGAAGCCGTACCACGCGGGCAGCATGAGGCGGTTTTGCATCCATGAGAACACCCACGGTATCGCGCGCAAATCCTGAATCCGCGCCAAGGTTTTGCGGCTGGCGGGGCGGCTGCCGAGGTTGAGGGTGGCGATTTCCTGTATGGGGCTGGTTTGCAGGAAATAGTCGATGAAGTCGGGGTGGGTAATCAGCTCGCGGTAGTATTTGAACGATACGTCCGACAATGCCTGCATGAGCACGGGTTCGGGGTCTTTTTGATCGGGCAGCAGGCTGGCTTCGAGCGTGGCGGCGACGAGGGTTTCGAGGTTGCGCACGGCGTTGCCGGGATCGGCGTATTTGGCGGTGATGACTTCGCCTTGCTCGGTGATGCGGATTTGTCCGGCCACGCTGCCCGCCGGTTGGGCGAGAATGGCTTGGTAAGACGGGCCGCCGCCGCGTCCGACGCTGCCGCCGCGGCCGTGGAAGAGGCGCATACGGACATCGTATTTTTTGAAGAGTTCGACCAAACCCAATTCCGCCTGATAGAGGCACCAAGAACTGGTAACGTAGCCGCCGTCTTTGTTGGAATCGGAATAGCCGAGCATGATTTCCTGAATGTTGTCGCGGCTTTGCAGCAGGTCGCGGTACCATTCGTTGCTGAACATGGTTTCCATGACGGGGCAGGCGTTTTCGAGGGCTTCGATGGTTTCGAAGAGGGGGACGATGTTGATGCGGCTTTGCGGTTTGCCGTTTTCAACCGTCAACAGACCACTTTCTTTGAGCAGCAGCGCGAGGGCGAGCAGGTCGCTGGGCTGTTCGCAGTTGGAGATGATGCTTTGGGTAACGGCGTTCTCGCCGAATTCGTCTTTGATGTTGCGCGCTTCGTTGAAAATCGCCATTTCGCGGCGGGTGTGTTCGCTGTAAGTGATGAACGGGCTGGACAGCGGCCGCTGGTGTTTCAGCTCGCGCAGCAGGACGGTTTGTTTTTCCGTTTCGGAAAGGCTGCCGTAGTCTTCCAAATCGGCGTGTTTGAAGAGTTCAGCGACGACATCGGCGTGTTTTTCCGCGTGTTGGCGCAAGTCGAGCGGCATCATGTGGAAGCCGAACACGGACACGGAACGGATCAGGTCGGCGAGCCTGCCTTCGCCCAAAAGCGCGCTGCCGTTGTCGCGCAGGGAGCGTTGCAGCTTGTGGAGGTCGTCTGAAAACTCTTGCGCGGAGGCGTAAGGCATCATGAAGCCGAATTTGCAGCCCATGCCCAAACCGAGCGAACGGGCTTTGCCCATGACGCGCGCCATGATGTAGGCGATGGCGCGGCGGTACGGCTCTTCGGTGCGGGCGATTTCTTCGTCGGGCGACTCGTCGGACAACGCCATCACGTCATCGTTGACTTTGACGCGGCGGACGGAAAGCGGCAGCTCGCGGTAGAGTTTGTCGAGTTCGCCGCGGTAAAAACGGAACACCGCGTCGGCATGGCGGCGGAAAGCGAAGCGCAGGGTTTCGGCGGAGACAAACGGATTGCCGTCGCGGTCGCCGCCTATCCAGCCGCCGATTTTTAAGATGTCGGGCACGTCCACATCAGGATAGGTCGTCTGAAACTCGCGTTCCATGCTGCGGTAGAGTTTGGGCAGCGCCTCGAAGAAACTCATCGGGAAGATGGATACGCCGTTGTTGATTTCATCGTTGACGCTGAGTTTGTGGTGGCGCGTTTCGCTGGTTTGCCACAAGCCCAACAAGATGGTGTCGATTTCGCGGCGCAATTCCGCCAGCGCGTCGGCATGGGTGCAGCGTTCGCGGCGGGGCAGGAGGGCGCGGATGCGACGGTTGAAGTTCAACACGGTTTGGCGTTGCACTTCGGTCGGGTGCGCGGTCAGAACGGCGGTAACATTGGTCGTATTTAATTGTTTTTGAACCGCCTTGCCGCCGATTTTCGCCGCTTTGAGTTTGCGTACCGTTTCCGCCAAGCTGCCTTCCGCGCCGCCGTGTCCCGCCTCTTCGTGGATTTGGCGGCGGCGTTCGTGGTGTACGTCTTCGGCGATGTTCAGAATTTGCGCGAACAAGCCGCAGGCAAGCGTCAGGTCGTGGGTTTGCTGTTCGTCCAGTTGCGGCAAAACCTTCTCAATCAAAGCCGCGCTGTCGTCCGAAGTGGACAACAGTTTGACCGTTTCCACTACCAAAGGCGAGGCTTCTTCGTGCAGAAGTTTGTACAAAGACTGTTTCAAAAATTCCGCGTCCGCCGCCAGAGCCGCGTCTTTGGGATTGTTCAGGATATGCAGTTGCATGATTTTCTCTCTTTATTTATCTTAAAAACAAACGTAAAGCATTGTATAGCAGGTCGTCTGAAACCGCCATCGGAAAGGTGTTGCAAAACGCCGAAACTTGATGTAACCCGCATCCGCACAAGCCGAGCCGTTAATTCCTTAACAAAACCGCCCGTGCATTTCAGTCCGATTATTCTGCCGTTCGTATCCGCAGCATAGTCCGAAGTGTAGAAATCCCGTAAAATATAGTAGATTAACTTTAAACCAGTACGGCGTTACCTCGCCTTGCCGTACTATCTGTACTG
>CALDNV010000413.1:0-12494 GCA_937914605.1 uncultured Neisseria sp. | reverse complement strand
GTCTGCGGCTTCGTCGCCTTGTCCTAGTTTAAAGTTAATCCACTATACCGACAGGTTTCGCATTTACCCATAGCAAAAGGTCGTCTGAAAATTTCAGACGACCTTTTTGGTTTCACGGAGATAGGCATCGCAAACCCGCCATCCCCTAACAATTCACGCAGTCATTAACGCTGATTGCAAGAAGTGTCTACTTTGTTGCCATAAGGATCAACGAAGCTGAAGAAGGCTTGGCTGCCTTTTTGATGCCATTCTGCACCTTTACCGAACAAGCCGCGGTTGGAAACATAACGCTCGCCGGAACCGGAAACCGCAGAAGACAAGACAGCACGTTTGTCATCCAGGCTCAACTCGACTCGGTTGGTGTCCAGATTGCGTACAGTCACAGACAAACCGTTTTCACACTCAAAAGATTGGGGCGAACGGCGGTCGCTAGACTGACCACGATCATCATAGTTGCGATCTCCATGGTCATGACGGTGCTCGTGGCGAGGAGCATCATTATCATCATAATCAGGGGCAGCACAAGCACCCAAGGACAAAACAGCCGCTACGGCCAATACAGCTTTAAGTTTCATATTAATACTCCTGAAAAATGTGGAACTGCATAACAGTCGTTCCATGTTATAAACATCCTTATAGTCTAGCAAGGGAGCTTACCCTAATTTACCTGCACGCCCCGAATGTAGCTTTTTCCAAAGCTCCGTAGTTTTTTCGCTAACATTAAAACTTCCCTCAACCATTGCTTCACACTTACCCGCCCGTCCGAGGTCGTCTGAAAACAAAAAAACCGCCCACGAAAATCATCGCGAGCGGCAATCCATTGAGAGCATTACAAAATATGAAAACATTACCGCTGACGGGCTTTAAAACGGGGATTGCTTTTACAGATGACGTAAACTTTACCTTTTCGTCGAACGATTTGACAATCGCGATGGCGCTTTTTCGCTGTTTTCAATGAAGACAAAACCTGCATTATTTATCCTTTCTAAAAGACGAAATCATAGATTGGAACCTTTGGTTGAACTTGCTGGCGCGGCCTTCGATATTCACATTGCGCTGTTTGCCCGTATAGACGGGATGCGAGGCAGAAGACGTATCCAAAGAAAATAAAGGATATTCTTTACCATCGTTCCAAACCATCGTTTTGCCGTGCGTATCCGCACAAGAACGGATCAGCCAGCCTTCATTGGCACCACTGTCGTAAAAAAGCACAGTACGGTAATTTTCAGGGTGGATATTCGCTTTCATCATTCCTCCGATAAATGTTATGGTATAACATTATACATAATAAAATTTAAAACACAACCCCGAAAAAAGGTCGTCTGAAAACGCAGACCATATTCAGACGACCTTCACATTGCTACAATACGGGCTTCCACTCCAATCCAAAGGCACATCATGCCGCTTTTCCACGTTGAACCCTCCCTGTCTTACACTCAGCAAAACCGTGTAGGCATCCTCCTCCTCAATCTCGGCACGCCCGATGCCCCGACCGCCGCCGCCGTCAAACCATATCTTCGAGAATTTCTATCGGACCAACGCGTCGTCGAACTGCCCAAACTACTTTGGCAGCCGATTTTGCATGGCTTGGTCCTGACACTGCGTCCCAAGAAAAGCGCACATGCTTACGCCAAAATCTGGTTTGAACAAGGCTCTCCGCTTGCCGTCTATACCCAACGCCAAGCAGACGCCCTCGCCAAAGCCATGCCCGACACCATCGTCCGCCATGCCATGACCTATGGCAACCCGGGCATCGAAACCGTCCTTGCCGAAATGAAAGCCCAAGGCGTAGGCAAATTGCTGATTGTCCCTTTATATCCGCAATACGCTGCCTCCAGCACCGGCGCGGCATTAGACAAAGTGTTCCAACAACTGCTGAAGCAGCGCAACCAAATGAGCCTGCGCACCGTTTCGCGTTTTTACGACGACGCAGCCTATATTGATGCCATGAAGCAACACATTGAAGCATATTGGAAAGAACACGGACGCGGCGAGAAACTCATGCTCAGCTTTCACGGCATTCCGCAAAAAAATTACGACGACGGCGACCCTTATCCCGACGAATGCCGCCATACCGCGAAACTTCTTGCCCAAGCGCTCAACCTAAACGAGCAAGAATACATCGTTTCCTTCCAAAGCCAATTTGGCAAAGCAAAATGGGTGACGCCCAGCACACAAGCCCTGTTTGACCAACTGCCCAAACAAGGCGTCAGCAAATTAGATGTATTCTGTCCGGGCTTTATGGCGGATTGTCTGGAAACCATGGAAGAGATTGCCATCATGGGGCGCGAACAATTTCACGCAGCCGGAGGCAAAGAATACCGCTATATCCCCTGCTTGAACGACCACCCCGCATGGATTCTCGCCCTGACCGAACTGGTCAAAAAAAACCTGCAAGGCTGGCAATAACCGGATACATCATCCGACAAGGGATATTGGTGATCACTGATGGACTTTAAACCCAAACCAAGCTGCGACAGCATCATCATTTAAAACCTATCCGCGGATTTCCACTGAAAGCGTTACATTTGATTTAAGTCTAAGGTCGTCTGAAAAATCTGTTTTCAGACGACCTTTATTGTATTATCGATAAACAGACCACACCGATAAAAAGGACACATCATGACCACAACAAAAAAAATATTGGCGGCTGCAATTTTTACCCTATCCGTCCACAGCACCTTTGCCGCCGATGCTGCCCAAATGACGCAAGGCCAAAAAATTTATGAAAGCAACTGCGCCGCCTGCCACGGTAAAAAAGGGGAAGGCAGGGGAACCATGTTTCCCCCTCTTTACCAATCAGACTATATTATGAAAAAACCGCAGGTATTGCTGCAAAGCATGACCAAAGGCATCAACGGCCCCATCAAAGTCAACGGTAAACCTTACAACGGCTTTATGCCCGCGACCGCCATCAACGATGCCGATCTCGCTGCCGTTGCCACCTATATCATGAATGCGTTTAACAACGGCGGCGGCACCATTACCGAAAAAGACGCCAAACAGGCCAAAGCGAAAAAATAAGGCATCCATACACAAAAAAGGTCGTCTGAAACCGAGATTTCGGGTTTCAGACGACCTTTTTCCTTCTACTGAACTGCTTTGTCTTTAAACCGCTTCGGCTTCTTCCGCGAGGAAACCGCGCAGTTTTTGCATGGCTTTGGCTTCGATTTGACGGATGCGCTCGGCAGACACACCATATTCGGCTGCCAGCTCGTGCAGGGTTAATCCACCATCGTCTTGCAGCCAGCGGCTTTCTACGATGCGGCGGCTGCGGTCGTCCAGTTGCGCCAATGCGTTTTGCAGACCTTCGGTTTGCAGGGCGTAATGGGCTTGTTTGGACAGTTGGCGGCTGGGTTCGGCATCGTGGTCGGCAAGCCAGTCGATGGGGGCGAAGCTGTCTTCGTCATCGTTGTTGTCCGCCATGATAGCGATGTCGTGTCCGGTCATGCGTTGTTCCATTTCCATGACTTCGGACAATTTGACGCCCAAATCGTCGGCGATGTCTTGCGCTTCTTTCGGAGACAAGGCATTCAGGTTTTTACGCATACTGCGCAGATTGAAGAACAGTTTGCGTTGCGGTTTGGTGGTCGCTACGCGCACCAGTCGCCAGTTGCGCAGGATAAATTCGTGGATTTCGGCCTTAATCCAGTGTACGGCGAATGAAAACAGGCGCGCGCCACGGCTGGGCTCGTAGCGTTTAACCGCCTTCATCAGTCCGATGTTGCCTTCTTGGATAAGGTCTGCTTGGTTCAGGCCATAGCCGTCGTAGCCTCGTGCGATGGATACGACGACGCGCAAATGGGAAAGAATGAGTTGTTTGGCGGCGTTAAGGTCGCCTTTTTGCTGACGCTCCGCGAGTTGGCTTTCTTCTTCGGGCGTCAACATGGGAATGCTGTTGACGGTATGAATGTATTGCTCAAGGCTGCCGTTGCCGCTGTGAATGACGGGTAATGCAAAGGCGTTATTCATGAGAGTTGCTTTCCTTTATATGATGTAGAGACTATTGTTTACTTGTTGTTTGCCGTGCAGTATATCACTGCCTGTTGCCCTATCGTATGCTGTCAAATGCCTTTTTCTGTAAAAGACTGTTTGATAGGTGGATTTTCTTGCTTTTTGAAATTCGATTGATTTTGAAAATTTGACTGTTTTACTGGGAATAAGTTCAGTATATTACAAACATTCTTGTATGTAAATGTTAAAATTCAAGAAAAACGGCCTTATGAAAAGACCGCTTTTTCAAACTCAATCTGATTTTTTCCTGATTAAAAACAGTGCGATGGCAATGATTGACAACACTCCGATCAGCCACAGCGAACCGCCTGCCTTCATATAAGGGGTTTCACCGATATAGCCTTTGATATGCCCTTCCAAGACGGCATCGGTATTGGGTTCGCTCTCGGCGATGATGCTGCCTTTGGGAGAAATAATGGCGGTTGCGCCGGTATTGGTGGCACGAACCATATAGCGTCCAAGCTCCATCGCGCGGGCTTGGGATTGCTGGAGCTGTTGGTACATGGCGTTGGAATCGCCATACCACGCCATATTGCTGACGTTGGCAAGCAGCGTAGCGTTTTTGGCGGTAGCAATAAGTTCGTCGCCAAAGCCGTCTTCATAGCAGATATTGAAGGCAACTTTTTGATCTTTCATCGTCAAGGGAGCCTGCCCCGCTCCGCCGCGACGGAAATCGGCAAGCGGCATATTCATCATTTTGTACAACGGTTCGGTCAAAAAGGGCAACGGTTTGTATTCGCCAAAGGGAACCAGATGATTTTTGGCGTAATACGGGAGGTCGTCTGAAATATCATCGTAGTCGCTCAAATTGATTACGGCGTTTTCGTATCCGTTGCCGTCGGCTGTATATTGACCGATACCGACGGCTAACGCGCTGCCGTTCGTGCGCGCCTGCTCGGCAAACTGGGTCAGGATGTTTTCCGGCAAATCCTGACGCATTACAGGCAGAGCGGTTTCCGGCAGGATAACGATGTCGGCGGATGTTTTGCTGATTTGACCGTAGTATTTCTGAATGGTGGGGACGACTTGTTCTTCATTCCATTTCAGACTCTGCTCGATATTGCCCTGCACGAGCGCGACGGTACTGGTGCTGCCGTCGGGTTTGGTAAAGTCGGTTTGCTGGGCGATATAGCCGACGGTACACAGCATGACAATCATGCACATCGGCAGCAGGCGCTGTTTCAGACGACCCGTATTGTCAATCAGCAACACCAGCCATGTGCTGACAAATGCCGTCGCCAGCGTTACCAGATGAATACCGCCCAAAGGCGCAAAGCCGGCAAGCGGGCTTTCTTTGACGATTTGGGAATAGCCGATTGCCCCCCAGCCAAAGCCGGTCAACAGGCGTTCGCGGGCAAATTCCGCCAGCGTCCACAAAATCGGCAAAACGATGCCGACCTTAACCCAACGCGGCAGATGAAATTTCTTCCACAGCCAAAAACAGACGGCAGGATACAGCGCAAGAAACGCAGGCAACAGGAAAGTCAGCGGAATCGCGTATAAATTAGGCAAGCCGGAAACATCATGTAGCGCGGTATGTATCCAATAAAACTGCGTCGTATAAGCAATCAGCCCAAACAGATAGGCGGTGGAAACAGCAAAGCGCGGACGCAGTTCAATCAGTCGGATCAGCGCGCCAAACAGCAAAGGCATCAGCCAAAAATGGTAATAAGGCGCGAAAGTCAACGGCGTGGCGGCGGCAATCAGGATCACCAGTGGCCAGTACAGCACGGGATGCTGCCAATATTGTTCGAGTTTGCGGAAAATGTTCATTGCAGAGAAAAGAAAATAAGAGGTCGTCTGAAAATACAGATTCAACAAAGTTGAACCATTTTCAGACGACGTATCGGTTGTTTAGTGTTTTTGAAACAGCTTCATCAAAGGCAGCGCAACGGCGCAGGCGACGGCACCGGCAATCAGTCCGACGGCGAGGTTGGCGATATGCTCCATCAAGCCGCTGTCCCAATGTTGCGCGTGTAAGAAATCATGCAAAAAGCCCAAGTTGTGGACAATCAGACCGCCGCCGACGAGGAACATGGCAAGCGTACCCACCACGCTCAAACCGCGCATAAACCAAGGCATAAAGGCAATCAGGCCTTGTCCGACCGTTTGGATGCCCGTACTTTTTTGACGCATCAGCAGCATACCGAAGTCGTCGAGTTTGACGATAATGCCGACCAAACCGTACACAAAAGCGGTCATACCGATGCCGATTGCCGCCATCACCAGCGAACGGGTCATCAGGTCGTATTTTTCGACCACGCCCAAAGCAATAATAATGATTTCGGCAGACAGGATGAAATCCGTACGAATCGCGCCTTTAATCTTGGTTTTTTCGTCCAACGTTTCGGCGGCAGCCTCCTCGTCTTCATGCGCTTCGTGGCGGTGTAAAAACTTATGCAACAGCTTTTCCACACCCTCGAAACACAAATAAATCCCGCCTATCATCAATAAAGGCGTAATCAACTTAGGCAAAAAGGCGGACAGCAAGAGAGCCAGCGGCACCAAAATCAGCTTGTTCACCAAAGAACCTTTCGCCACCGCCCAAATAATCGGCAGCTCGCGTTCCGCCGACACGCCCGTAACCTGATTTGCATTGAGCGCCAAATCATCGCCGACCACGCCCGCCGTTTTCTTGGCGGCCATTTTGGTCATCAGGGCAACGTCGTCCAAGACAGCGGTAATATCGTCCAAAAGGGTGAAAAGCGAGGCAAAGGCCATGATATATTTCCGAAAAAGGGTCAAATTGAAGAAGCCGGCTATTATAACCGAGAAAGTATGACACCGAAGGCTTTCAGACGACCTTTAATGGAAATTAACGGAATTTGGCGCGGCTTAATTGAAAACCTGCCGCCTCAGCATCAGATATCGCTTGGGAAAGATTTGAATCGGATGGCAAGACAGCACTTCGCCAACTCAAAAAGGTCGTCTGAAAACCGCCCTCCTCTTTTGAACTGCACCCCAAAAGTTGGACACATCCCCTCCAACTCACAAGGTGCAGTTTTTTTATGAGCAGAGACCTTTGCAAAAAAGCCCTTCCCTCGACAGCCGGAACCCAAACACAGGTTTTCGGCTGTTTTCTCCCCAAATCACTCCTAATTTTACCCAAATACCCCCTTAATCCTCCCCGGATACCTGATAATCAGGCATCCGGGCCGCCTTTTAGGCGGCAACAGACACACTTAGCCTGTTAGCCGCTTTCAACAGGTTCAAACACATCGCATTCAGATGGCTTTGCGCACTCACTTTGAGCAAACCAAAATAGGCTGCCTGGGCGTAGCGGAATTTACGGTGCAGCGTACCAAAGCTTTGTTCGACCGCATAACGGGTCTTCGACAAATAGCGGTTACGTTTGGTTTGCGCTTCCGTCAGCGGACGGTTGCGGTGGGCTTTGCGCATAATGCCGTCCAGCAACTGATGCTCTTTTAGATGTTGCCGGTTTTCCTTACTGTCATAGCCTTTATCGGCATAGACGGTCGTACCTTCGGCAATGCCTTCCAACAAAGGCAACAGGTGGTTGCACTCATGTGTATTGGCCCCAAGCCGCCTAACGCTCCTCCAGCCCGGCCAAAATCGCACAATCCGGGCAGTCGTCTCCCGCGCAGGCATCGTGCCAGCGTTGCAGCTCGGCCACCATGCCCTGCAAGCGTTCGATTTTGGCTTCCAGCTCGGCGATGTGCCGCGCGGTGAGCGTTTTCACTTCGCGGCTGGTGCGCTGCGGGCTGTGTTGCAGGCTCAAAAGCTGCCCAATCTGCGGCAGCGAAAAGCCCACTTCCCGCGCATGGCGGATAAAGCGCAGCCTGGCAAGGTCGGCCTGTCCGTAGCGGCGGTAGCCCGCTTCGCTGCGCGCGGCCGGGGCGATTAGGCCGTGCTTTTCGTAGTCGCGGATTTGTTTGGCGGAAAGGCCGCTCTCGGCCGCGGCCTGACTGATGTTCATCATGATGCTTGACCTTTACTTCGGGTGAAGCTTTATAGTGGCGGCACTTAGCGGGAAAGCAAGAGCCGACCCATCATTTCAGGCTACCTGAAAGCTTTGGCTGCAACGGGCTTTAAAACCTCAGCCTCATTCCAACAGAAAGGAAACCCTATGCAAACCATCACATTAAACATCGAAGGCATGACCTGCGGCGGCTGCGTGAAAAGCGTTACCAGCATCCTCGAAGGCGTAAACGGCGTGGACAAGGCCGAAGTGAGCCTGGAAAACAAGAACGCCGTCGTGGAATTCGACCCCGCCCAAACCAACCCCGCCGCGCTGATAGAAGCGGTGGAAGACGGTGGCTTTGATGCGGCTTTGTAAATCGAATCGCAACAAATCGACTGCAACACCCCAAAGGCTACCTGAAAACCCTGCTCCGCTTTTTTCAGGTAGTCCAACCACATTCAGAAGGAAGAAACCATGCAACAAAAAGTCCGTTTCCAAATCGAAGGCATGACCTGTCAGGCATGTGCTTCGCGCATTGAAAAAGTGTTGAACAAAAAAGATTTTGTCGAATCGGCTGGGGTGAACTTCGCCAGCGAAGAGGCACAGGTGGTGTTTGACGACAGCCAAACCTCCGCTGACGATATCGCCAAAATCATCGAGAAAACCGGTTACGGCGCGAAGGAGAAGATGGAAGACGCGCTGCCGCAACCCGAAGAAACCGCGCATGTAAGCTGGCGGTTGTGGCTGCTGTTCGCCATCAATGTTCCGTTCCTGATCGGCATGGCGGGCATGATGATCGGCAGACACGATTGGATGATTCCGCCGATATGGCAGTTTGCGCTGGCGAGTGTGGTGCAGCTTTGGCTGGCGGTGCCGTTTTACAAAAGCGCGTGGGCGAGCATCAAGGGCGGGCTGGCGAATATGGACGTACTCGTTACCATCGGCACGGTGTCGATTTACCTGTATTCCGTCTATATGCTGTTTTTCAGCCCGCATGCGGCGCACGGCATGGCGCATGTGTATTTTGAAGCGGGCGTGATGGTGATTGGTTTTGTGTCGCTGGGTAAGTTTTTGGAACACCGCACCAAAAAATCCAGCCTGAACAGCTTGGGCTTGCTGCTGAAACTTACGCCGACCCAAGTCAACGTGCAACGCGAAGGCGAATGGAAACAACTGCCCATCGACCAAGTGCAAATCGGCGACCTAATCCGCGCCAACCACGGCGAACGCATCGCTGCCGACGGCATTATCGAAAGCGGCAGCGGCTGGGCGGACGAGAGCCACCTCACCGGCGAATCCAATCCCGAAGAGAAAAAGGCGGGCGGCAAAGTGTTGGCGGGCGCGCTGATGACCGAAGGCAGCGTGGTGTACCGCGCCACGCAGCTCGGCAGCCAAACCCTGCTCGGCGACATGATGAACGCGCTGTCCGAAGCGCAGGGCAGTAAAGCACCGATTGCACGCGTGGCGGACAAGGCGGCGGCGGTGTTCGTGCCTGCCGTTGTGGGCATCGCGCTTCTGACTTTTATCGCCACTTGGCTGGTGAAAGGTGATTGGACGGTTGCGCTGATGCACGCCGTTGCCGTTTTGGTGATTGCCTGCCCGTGCGCGCTCGGTCTGGCGACGCCCGCCGCGATTATGGTCGGCATGGGCAAGGCGGTGAAACACGGTATTTGGTTTAAAGACGCGGCGGCGATGGAAGAAGCCGCCCACGTCGATGCCGTCGTGTTGGACAAAACCGGCACGCTGACCGAAGGCAGGCCGCAGGTTGCCGCCGTTTATTGCGTTCCCGACAGCGGTTTTGACGAAGACACTTTGTACCGCATTGCCGCCGCTGTCGAACAAAACGCCGCCCACCCGCTCGCCCGCGCCATTGTCTCCGCCGCCCAAGCGCGCGGTTTGGACATTCCCGCCGCACAAAATGCGCAAACGGTTGTCGGCGCAGGCATTACCGCTGAAGTCGAAGGCGTGGGTTTGGTGAAAGCGGGTAAACTTGATTTTGCCGAATTAAAGTTGCCTGAAAACCTTTCAGACGACGTCTGGCGCATCGCAAGCATTGTCGCCGTTTCCACCAACGGCAAACCCATCGGCGCATTCGCTCTTGCCGACGCATTGAAAACCGACACCGCCGAAGCCATAGGCCGTCTGAAAAAACACGGCATCGACGTTTACATCATGAGCGGCGACAACCAAGGCACGGTCGAATACGTCGCCAAACAACTGGGTATCGCACACGCCTTCGGCAACATGAGTCCGCGCGACAAAGCCGCCGAAGTGCAGAAACTCAAAGCCGCCGGCAAAACCGTGGCAATGGTCGGCGACGGCATCAACGACGCGCCCGCACTCGCCGCCGCCAACGTCAGCTTCGCCATGAAAGGCGGCGCGGACGTTGCCGAACACACCGCGTCCGCCACGCTGATGCAGCATTCGGTCAACCAGCTCGCCGATGCCCTGCTGGTGTCGCAGGCGACGTTGAAAAACATCAAGCAAAACCTGTTTTTCGCCTTCTTCTACAATATCTTGGGTATTCCGCTCGCCGCACTCGGCTTCTTAAATCCCGTCATCGCAGGCGCGGCAATGGCGGCAAGCTCGGTGTCGGTGTTGGGCAATGCCTTGAGGCTGAAACGGGTAAAGATTGAGTAATATGTGAAAAAGGTCGTCTGAAACAAGGCTTCATCTTTCCATTTCCTATTTCAGACGACCCATCATCCTGTAAACGATATAAAGAGCCAAGTTTTCAAACTTGGCTTTAGTGCCGCCCCACCCTCACCGCCGCGCAACGCAACGATTTTCCGCGTTCGGGGTTTGCTATAAAATCATTACCATCGCAATGCCCTTCCCCGCCTTGCCCCGTTATCCAAAAATCAAGGAGAAAACATGAAAACCGCTATTGTCGATTACGGCATGGGCAACCTGCATTCCGTCCTTAAATCCGTACAGGCCGCGCAAGCCTTGTCCGGCAAAGCCGCCGAAATTTACCTGACCGACCGCCCCGAAGACATCCTTGCTGCCGACAAAATCATTTTCCCCGGTCAGGGCGCGATGCCCGACTGTATGGCGGCGCTGCGGCAAAGCGGTTTGGGCGAGGCAGTGGAAGACGGATTGAAAAACAAACCGTTTTTCGGCATCTGCGTCGGCGCGCAATTATTGTTCGAACACAGCGAAGAAGGTGATACTGCCGGACTGGGCTGGTTTAAAGGCAGGGTCAAACGCTTCGCCGCCAATCAAACCGATGGACACGGAGGTCGTCTGAAAGTGCCGCACATGGGCTGGAATACAGTACGCCAAACCCGCCCGCACCCGCTGTTTAAAGACATCGGGCAAGAAACGCGCTTTTACTTCGTCCACAGCTACTACTTCGCCCCCGAAGACCCCGAAACCATCCTTGCTACCAGCGAATATCCGCACGAATTTGCCTGCATCGTCGGCAAAGACAATGTGTTCGCTACCCAGTTCCACACGGAAAAAAGCCACGACGCTGGTCTGTTGCTGTTACGTAACTTCTTGGATTGGCAGCCCTAGCAGTCTGTTTATAGCAAAAGGTCGTCTGAAATTTTTTCAGACGACCTTTTGCATCGCTTGCCTGACATTTCAATCGTATAGTGGATTAACTTTAAACCAGTACGGCGTTGCCTCGCCTTGCCCTACTATCTGTACTGTCTGCGGCTTCGTCGCCTTGTCCTGATTTAAATTTAATCCACTATAATGTTTTGAAAATCAAAACGCGGCATTCATCAAATGATGATTTTGCCGCGTTACCGTTCAAACTTAGAGGTACACAATCTCGCCGCTGCGCCCTTTGCTTTCCTGACTTGCCCACCACACAAACTGCGGCAATACGTCGGTATAGTTTTTACGTTCGCTTTTCGACTCGCCCGGATGGGACTTGATGCGCTGCGGCGAGTTAATCGGTCCCGGAATCAGAACATTGGCACGCAGGTTATCAAAACGTTCCCACTCGTCGGCAGCGACTTTGCACAAATAATTCAATGCGGCTTTAGACGCGCCGAATCCGCCCCAATAAGCCTTGGGATCTTCGCCATGGCTTTCCCCGACAAAAATCACGGAAGCATCGGAAGAAGCTTTGAGCAAAGGCAGCATCGCGCGTGTCAAACCCATCGGGGCGACGGTGTTGATCCGGTATTGGTTGACCCATTCGGATACGGTCTGGAAATCCAAAGGAGAAAGCGCATAGAAATAGCTGGCGCAATGCACGATACCATCCAAGCGTCCGCCGGTCGCCTCGGAAATGGTTGCAGCGAATTGGTCAAACTCTTTTTCTTCCGCGCTCATTAAGTCGAAGCAGATGGCAAAGGGTTCGGGATAGCCGGCATCGACAATGGCATCATAAACTTTTTCCAACTTCTTTTGATGACGCGCCACCAAAATGACGGTCGCGCCAGCCGCCGCATAAGCCTTGGCAACCTGCTCGCCCAAACCTTGGGATGCGCCGGTTACCATGATGATTTTATCGGATAAAGTTGACATGATTTCTCCATTTTTTAGATTTATAGTGGATTAACTTTAAACCAGTACGGCGTTGCCTCGCCTTAGCTCAAAG
>CALDNV010000412.1:0-1474 GCA_937914605.1 uncultured Neisseria sp. | reverse complement strand
TGTACTGTCTGCGGCTTCGTCGCCTTGTCCTGATTTAAAGTTAATCCACTATATTATTCCTCTTGCAAAAATCAGCATGATTTCAGGTTTAAATCCGCTTTCTATCTTTTTCGAAAACAGGCGGGGTCGTCTGAAAATAGAAAATGGGAAGCATCATCTGCCTTCATTTCTACGCAGGGATGATGTAGTTGAGATGTCCTAGCATGAATTTGCAAAAGGGTTATTTCACAAAATGGTCTTATTGGCGGGTCAAACATCTGCCCAACCGTCTTCCAATCTGTTTTGTCTTGAATGTACTGTTTCAGCGTTCCCGAATAATGAATTCGGACGCTTGCCCAAATCGTTCCAATTGCCGTCCTTTTAATCCGGCAATACTTTTTTAAAACTTTCAAACGAGGAGAAACCATATGCGAACCCTGTTAACCGGTTCAAAAGGACAATTGGCGCGTTGCTTTCGCGACCGCCTGCCTGAAAATTGGGAATTGATTGCCACAGATTCGACATCCTTGGATATTACAGATACCGAAGCCGTTCGCAATATGGTTCAAAACTTCCAACCCGACGCCATAGTCAATGCAGCGGCCTTTACCGCAGTCGATAAAGCAGAGGCCCATGTCAGTACCGCATTTGCCGTCAACGCCACCGCCGTCCACAACCTCGCCTCTGCCGCCCGCGCCTGCCAAGCCCGCTTTATCCATATCTCTACGGACTATGTGTTCGACGGCACAAACAAGACCCCATACAAAGAGCAAGACTATACCAACCCGCAAAGCGTGTATGGGCGCACTAAAGTCTCAGGCGAACTGCTCGCTTTGGCAACCAATCCGGACAGCGTCATCATCCGTACCTCATGGCTATTCAGCGAATACGGCAACAACTTTGTCAAAACCATGATCAGACTGGCAGGAGAACGGGACAATCTCTCCATCGTTCATGACCAAACAGGCAGCCCTACTTATGCCGGTGACCTTGCCCAAGCCATCATTACTTTGCTGCAGCAACCCGTTGCCCCACGGGGTATTTATCACTACGGCGGCAATAAATCGGTAACATGGTATGAATTTGCCCAAGCCATTTTCCAAGCGGCGCAACAGCAAGACCCTGATTTTAAAATTCCACAACTGAACGCCATCACGACCGACCAATATCCCCTGCCCGCCCCGCGTCCTGCTTACAGCATTATGGACTGCCAAAAAATAGAAAACGAATGCGGCATCAAGGCATCCGATTGGCAAAAAGCGTTAAATGAAATCATCGGCAAGCTGGATAACTGATCAGCACCCTCTGCCGGATAAAACAAAAGACCGCAAAAACGAAGCGGTCTTTTGTTTTACTCAGGATATACTGGCAGCAGAACAGAAATGTCATATCACCATTACCAACTCTTTCTCGTAAGGTCGTCTGAAATTTCAGACAACCTATAGTAGATTAAATTTAAATCAGGACAAGGCGACGAAGCCGCAGACAGTACAGA
>CALDNV010000411.1:0-1072 GCA_937914605.1 uncultured Neisseria sp. | reverse complement strand
TTCTCTAAGGTGCTGAAGCACCAAGTGAATCGGTTCCGTACTATCTGTACTGTCTTCGGCTTCGTCGCCTTGTCCTGATTTAGTTAATCCACTATATGTTTACAGTTTGTATTTAATCAGGATTTTTTTGTAATACCCTTGGCTCAATGCGTGTAACAGCTTCCAAATAAGCCGGCGCGCAGGTCGGAGATGGGACGTATAGACCGCCATATATTCGATTTCAGGCACTGCGCCGCGTACCCTTTTGAAATCGGGCGCACCGGAACTGAAATTTAAAGGGACATCCGCTTCGATACAGGTTTGCATGGAACGCGTCATGCAGCGGCGGTATAAGGCATCACTTTGCGGCTTGGCATCATCGTAGCCGACGATGGGCGAAGTAGCGGTATCGCTGTCGATGACCACGCCTGATACTCCGGCGCTTTCACCGGTTTTGCCGTCACGCAGTAGAAATAAATTCAAGATATCGCGCGATACGGCTTCGCGCATAAATTCAGCGGTAAATTGTACGTTTTGCTTGGAATATTTGTTCAGATACAGGCGGTTGTACCAATGCACCGCCGCTTCAAAATCCGCATCAGGGCTGTCGGCACTCAAGCGCTCGAAAACATAACGTCCGTCATTAAATATCTTGCGGTCGCGTTTGGTATTGTTTTTTGCCATGACCGCCTGCCAATCGTCCATAATGTAAACCTGCCGCGTCACAACCATTTTCCAACCGAGCTGTTCCAGCCGTTCAATCAAATCCTTATGTTGGTGCGGATTCAGCGAACGGACGGACAAAGCATGTTCCGGCCATTTTGCGACGGCGGCTTGGGTCAGCTGCGACATTGGGGTCGTCTGAAAAGCCTCAGAGAAGCTATTGGTAGAGAGGCAATAATTGTTCAGCGTTACCATACGGTCAATCTGATTCAGCCGCAGAATGCCGCTTAACGCCGACAACAAACCGGCCGCAAGCATACGCTGCCCGCCGGGCAGCTTGACCAACTCGTCCCTCGCATAATCCACGATTGCCGAATGCGGCGACGCGGTATAGCAATTAGACGTGATCCGGTCGATGACAGTACAGGGA
>CALDNV010000410.1:0-3808 GCA_937914605.1 uncultured Neisseria sp. | reverse complement strand
ACGCAATACGGACAATAAAATTGGTTGGATACGGGCGCAGGTTGCAGACATGGGGTTCTCCTTATCAAAAATGCGGGGGTTAAATGAAAACTAATCTTATCTGTGCAGTATAGATAATTACTGCCGGTAGATATATACTTCTTTTATTGATACAACGTTTCCCTAAAAGAAAACATGGATACCCTGTTCAGCCTCAAAGTTTTCCGCCAAGTCGTCCAAAGCGGCAGCTTCACCCGCGCCGCCGAGCAGCTTGATATTTCCACCGCGATGGCGAGCAAACACGTCAGCCATCTGGAAAATTCGATTAAAGCCAAGCTGCTGCACCGCAACAGCCGCAACCTCCACCTGACCGAAGCGGGCGAAGAATACTACCGCCAATGCAGCTACGCGCTCGATACGCTCGACACCGCCGCGCAAAAAGCCGCAGGCGGGGCGGACACGCCGCAGGGTATGTTGCGCGTGACCATGCCGCTTTGGTTTGCGGGCAATTTAATCAGCAACTGGCTGGCGGAATACCGCGAACGCTATCCCGAAGTCACGCTCGATTTGGTACTCGACAACCGCCACGTCGATTTGATTGCCGAAGGCTTCGACCTCGCCTTGCGCGTCTCAAAAACCCTGTCGCCGTCGCTTATTGTCAAGCCGCTGGCGCAAATCCAATTCGTCCTGCTCGCCTCGCCCGACTATCTGGCGAAACACGGCACCCCGCAAACGCCCGAAGAAGCCATGCGCCATCCCGCCATCCTGCCGTCCTACACCGACCAGCGCAATTTGGAAATCACGCATCAAAAAACGGGCGAAAAAAGCATTCTGACGCTCAATCCGGTGATTCTAAGCGACAATACGCTGATGATCCGCGAATTGGTCAGGGCGGGCGCGGGCATCGCCTATCAGCCGCTGTGGTCGGTCAGGCAGGATTTGGCGGAAGGCAGACTGGTCAGCCTGCTGCCGGACTATCGGGTGCGGGTCGATCAATTAAACGCGGTTTATGTGGACAGGGCGTTCTTAAGCGCAAAGGTGCGCAGTTTTATTGATTTTCTGAACGAGAAGATTTCAGCGGATGGGCAATAATGTCATCGTCCAAAACTATAGTGGATTACCTTTAAACCAGTACGGCGTTGCCTCGCCTTAGCTCAAAGAGAACGATTCTCTAAAGGTGCTGAAGCACCAAGTGAATCGGTTCCGTACTATCTGTACTGTCTGCGGCTTCGTCGCCTTGTCCTGATTTTTGTTAATCCACTATAAAAAGGTCGTCTGAAAACGGAAAACGGTTTCAGACGACCTTTTGTTTGTGCGGCGGTTTATTTGACCTGCTGCATGTATTTTTTCAGACGACCCTTGCTCTGCATGGCGCGGTTTTCCAGTTCGTTCACGACGGCTTGCGCTTTGGCTTTGTTCACCGGTTTGCCGACCTGAATCACGCCGCTCATGTTCATCATGCGGTGCGGCGGGCAGGTATAGACGTACACGCCTTCTTTGTCGAGTTTGAGGGTGAAGTCTTTGCCGTCTTCGGACAAGAAGTCGGCAACGCCGTCAGGCAGGGCCTTGCTTTGCACCCAGTGGCCTTTGTTGGCGGCTTTGAAGGTTACGGTGTCGCCGACTTTGGCGTTGACGTAGCCGGGTTCGAACACCATGCTGCCGTCTTTGCCGTTGTCGAGCATTTTGACTTCGTGGTTGGCGGCGTATGCGCCGAGGGAGGCGGTCAGCATAAGGAGGAAGAGGGATTTTTTCATGGGGGGAGTCCTTTCTAAGGATAAAAAATATGGGTCGGGCTGATGAGTCGGAGAGGCAAGCCTTGGGCTTACCGCCCTCTCCCTAACCCTCTTCCGCGGGTGAGGGGATAAGTTGCAGGGAGTTCGCAGGCCGGATGCTCAAATCCGACATTTGCAGGAGCGATTAAGTTACGCCGTTTGCCGCATCGGGCGGATAACGGGCAGGCCTTTGCTGTCGTATAAAAGTTCGATGTCCACTTTATACAACCTGCCTATCATGTCCGCCTGCAACACGTCCTGCGGCGCGCCCTGCGCCTGTACTTTGCCTTCGCCGAGCAGAATCACGCCGTCTGAAAACTGCGCGGCGAGGCTCAAATCGTGCAACACCATCAGCGTAACCAGATTGTGTTCGTGCGTGTATTGCACCACGCGCTCCAAGAGATTCAACTGATGGTGCATATCCAGCGCGCTGACCGGTTCGTCCAGCATCAGGATTTCGGGGCGGCGCAGCATGACTTGGGCAAACATGACGAGCTGCCGCTGTCCGCCGGAAAGCCGCATGACGTCGCGGTGCGCCAGATGGCCGATGCCCAGCTCCGCCATGATACTTGCGGCTTCGTGCAGCAGTTCGTCGCCGACGTGCATGTGCAGCGCGTCCATGCGGCCGAGCAACACGACTTCCAACGCGGTCAGCGAGGCTTCGGCGGCGGTGTCCTGCGGCATATAGCCTATGCGTTTGCGCCAGCTTTGCAGGTGAATTTTGCTCAACACTTCGTCGCCGTAGCGGATGGTGCCTTTGTGCGCCACTTCGCCGAAAATCGTTTTCATCAGCGAGGATTTGCCCGTACCGTTCGGGCCGAGCACGGAATAGACTTTGCCTTGTTCCAGCGTCAAATCGATACTGTCGGCGACCACATAATCGCCGCGTCGGATATGTACGTTTTCCAGTCGGAGCATTTTGGACGACCTTTAAGCAAAGAGGGCGGCAAACCAGTTTTTAATACGTTGCCATAGTGACGGTTCGGCGACGGTTTCGGCTGATGCCGCAACAGTGTCGGCAGCCGCTTGTTTGTTGCAGTCTTCCAAACCGTCGCAACCCAAACGGATAAAGAAAGTACCCTGCGGCTCGACCGGCAGGTATTTACGGTGGAATTCACGGTAGGTCTCTTCCGGATTCACATCGGCAAAGGCTTCGGGATACAACGCTTTGGCGATAAATTGGGCGGATGCCAAATCGGAAAGCGAACGCGAAGCAGTATGGTAAATGCCGAACACACGGCCGTTTCGGACAGCGGGAATTTCCGCCCAACCGGCACGCCGGATGAAACCCTGTAAGCGTTTTTGCGCTTCGGCGGCTTCGATGCCGATGCCCATCGCCATTGCCGCCGGCTGCTTCAGTCCGGCTTCGGTGCCGGAAATAATCACAACGTCGGGCTTGGCGGCAAGAAACTGCTCGGGATTAATCGCCCCCCAGTCTTTGATGAAGGCTGCGGCAATATTGTCGCCGCCCACTGTATCGGCAATCGCACCCCACATATTTTTGCCGAAAGTAAAGCTATGTTCGGCAGGACCCTTGTCTCCGAACTCGATATAGATTTTCGGCTTGGGCTTGCCCGCTTCGGCCACGCGTTTTTGAATGTCGGCTATGCCTTGGGCGTATTCGCCGGCAATCTGCCCTGCACGCTCCGGCGTACCGGCGATTTCGCCGAAAAGTTTGGCACTGGCGGTATGGCGTTCGACCGTTTGCGCATTGAAATCGACCACAACCACCGGAATGCCGGCTTTTTCGAAACGCGGCATTTCTTCTTTCAACGTGTCATACTGCCAATCCGCCAACACCACCACATCGGGTTTCATTGCCAAGGTTTTCTCAAACGAAAATGTACCGGCGTTCACATTGCCGATGTCGCCGATGTTTTGCAGCGAAGGGATTTTGGCGCGGTAGAGCGACCAACTGCCGGAGTTGAATTTCTCCCAAAATTCGCGCGAAATACCGACCACATTGTCAAATTTATCGACACCGGATACGGCAATATAATCAGGATAATAAAAGCCCAGCACCACACGTTTGGCAGGCACATCGACCCGCACTTCGC
>CALDNV010000409.1:0-5326 GCA_937914605.1 uncultured Neisseria sp. | reverse complement strand
TTCGTAATAGTTTAAAGCTTTGTTTCTTAAGTCCGCAGAGTATGCCATGGTTAGATCTTCAAAGTTGAGTATTGTACTATTTTGTTTTTAATTGACTATAGCTTGAACGATGTAATGGGTAAAGCGAATGGGATAACCGGCTGATGGGTCGTCTGAATGGTTGCAGACCCGTTGGATTTGCTTTTTTCAGACGAGTTTTTGATGTGTGTTTTCTCTGATGCTATTGATTTAAAAGAAAGGTCGTCTGAAACCTTAGATTTCAGACGACCTTTCTGCATTAAACCTTCGATGTTTAGAAAATCAGCTATTTTCTAAAGTCGACAGTTTTCTGCTGTGTTTATTTGGAGTTCTTCTCGATCAGGGCGACGAGTTGGTCGATATAGCCTTGGACAAAGCTGCGCGCGGATTCGATGAGTTTGCCGTTGTCGTCAAACAAGGTGGGGGAGTTGCCGAGGAAGACTTCGGGCTGTCCGGTCAGCGGCATATTGAAGTAGGACAAGGCAAGGCGCAGGTTTTTTTGCGAACTGTAACCGCCCATTTTACCGACGGAATGGCTGATGATGCCTGCGGGCGTGTTTTTCCATGCGACGTCGGCGTTGGGTTTGGAGCCGATGTCTACCGCGTTTTTCAGGCAGGCGGGGACGGTGCGGTTGTTTTCGGGGGTAACGAACAATACGCCGTCGGAAGCTTTAATGGTTTCGCGGAAGGCGGTATAGCTTTCGGGCGTGGGGAAGTCGGTTTCGGCGGGGTCGTCGTAGTCGAAATTGTAGAGCGGCAAATGACCGATTTCGACGATTTGGGCATCGTAGCCTTCGGGGAACATGGGGATGACGTTTTGCGCCACTTTGCGGGCGAACGAGCCTTTACGCAGGCTGCCTACTAAAATGCTGACTTTTTTTGCCATAAATTTTCTCCTGATGATGTAAAAATAATAACGATTCTTGAATTCATTTTAAAGCCGCCGGTTGATTGTCGTCAATCCTGTTGGGAACAAATTGACCATTGCTGGACAAGTCAGGCCTGATTTGGAGAATCGGTTTGGTAGCGGCTTGCCTGCCCTACCACAGTTTCGAGACGGTCATTTTCTAAAGTGTTGAAACGTCATTGGGGTCGTCTGAAAACCCTATCGGGCATGAATCAAGACGACAATGCTATAATCCATCCTGAAATTTTTATCTTGAAGAACACGCCATGCAAGCCGATTTCAGACGACCTGTCCTTGCCATCGACACCAGCACTTCCTACCTGTCCCTCGCGTTGCAAACCGATGGACAGATTGTTTCGTTTCATGAAGATGTCGGCACAAAGCAATCCGATTTGATTCTGCCGCAGATTCGTGTTTTGTTTGAACAAGCCGGTATTGCGGCGGCGGATTTGGGTGTGATCGTCTATGCACAAGGCCCTGGCGCGTTTACCGGTTTGCGTATCGGAACAGGCGTGGCGCAAGGTTTGGCGACGCCGTTTGATACGCCCCTTATCGGCATCCCCTGTCTGGATGCGGCGGCGTATCTGCTGCCTGGACAAAGCTGCGTACTGGCAGCGACCGACGCGCGCATGGGCGAAGTGTTTTACGCATGGTTCGACACGGGCGCGCACCGGCGGCTCGGCGATTATCAGGTCGGCAAAGCGGCTGAAATTGTCGAACCCGAAGGCCGTGCGTTTACCGGCGGCATAGGCAATGCGTTTGCGCTGACCGATGCGCCGCCCTTTGCCGGCACGCCGCAAATGCCTGCCGCTTCCGACTATCTCAAGCTGGCACTCAGCGGGCGTTATCCCGCGTCCGATGCCGCGCACGCCGAATTGCTTTATGTCCGCAACAAAGTCGCGCTGACCGCCAAAGAGCAGGCAGAACGGAAAGTGCAGGCATGAATATCCGCCCCGCTTTTTCAGACGACTGCCCTGCCCTTGCCGCGATTGATGCGGTCAGTAACCCTTCGCCCTGGTCTGTGAAACAATTTGCCTCCGCGCTGGCGCAGAGTACGGATAAACTATGGGTCTGCGAGACCGACGGCGTCATCGGCGGCTTTATCGTGTGGCAGGATATATTGGACGAATCCGAGCTTCATTTGATTGCCACCGCCCCCGAATACCGCCGCCAAGGCATCGCCGCCGCACTTTTGGGACATTGGTTCCGCCACGCCCAAACCGCCGGTATCACGCGCCTGCTGTTGGAAGTCCGCGCCGGCAATGCCGCCGCCCAATCGCTGTATCTCAAATACGGCTTTACCGCGGTCGGCATCCGCAAACATTACTATTCCCTGCCCGAAGGCGGGCATGAAGACGCCGTATTAATGGAAAAACCATGTTAAGCAGCCGCTATCTCCACTTGCATCAGGCATTAGGCTTAGGCCCGATGTGGCTGAACCGTCACGCCAAAGTCATTCCGCCTGCGGGCGATGCGCCCGTTACGCAGCCGCAGAAACCTGCTGCCGCCCAAGTTGCCGAAGCCGTTCGCACGATTTCTGCATCGGCACATCATGCCCGCATGGCGGCGATGGCGGCGGTTCAACACGAAAAAACTGCCTCTGCAACAACGCCCCCCATCCCGCCGTCTGACGCGCCGGTTGACGCGCCTTCCCCATCCGCGCGGACACATTCTGCACCCGAAAACACCGGCAAAGCTCCCGCCGAAACCGTTTCAGACGACCTCCCACGCCTGCAAACCGAAGCGCGTCCGTCCGAAGTCATCATTATTAGCATCTGTCCCGCAACCGAAGACAGCCTGCACGGACAGCTCTTTCACGGCGCGGTCGGCGTCCTGCTCGACAATATGCTTGCCGCCATCCGCCTGACGCCCCAACAAGCCTACAAAACCAGTTGGGTCAAAGCAGCGCCCGTTTTCAGCCCGCACCCTACTGACGAACAAATCCAAGCCGAGCTGCCCCAGCTTGCCCGAGAGCTTGCCGATACGCAGGCGAAAGCCGTGTTATTGGTGGGGCAAATATTTGAAAAACCGGAACTTGCCCCATTGATAGACACACTCTGCGGCAACACCCCCCGCTTCATCCTTCCCCACCCTGCCCGCCTGCTGCGCCAACCGCAGCTCAAAGCAAAAGCCTGGCAGGTTTTGAAACAAGTGCGGCAGATACTGAATTAAGGCACGCCGACAGCATCCCAAGCAAACGCCGCACCTCATCCAACCCCTTCCCTATCCATCATGTACCTCACCCAAGAAAAACCCTACCGCCCGCTGCTGATTGCCCTGATTTTCCTGACCCTGCCTCTGGCATTGCTGCTGCACGAAATCATCACAGTCGGGCTGTTCCGCCATTCCGGACTGCTGCTGACCTTCCAAAACGGGCAGTTGCGGCAAGTAGCGGGCTGGGATGACGCCATCGTTTGGTTTATCTGCGGCGTATTCGGCTTTTTCAACCTGATTATCGCGGGCGGACTGACCAAACTCGCCTACAAAAAAATGATGCGCCGCCATTTCCGCTACGCCCTGTTTTTAAGCGGGGCGGCAGCGTGTGCGGCGGCTTTGGTCGTGATTATCTTGGAATCTTTGCTGGGCAGCGCGGCATTGGGCGGCATGCGGCAAGGCGGGATATTTCTTTACGCATTGAGCGTCTGGATATTGGCGATGCTGACGCTGCCGCGCCAACTGACCCGCGCGCCGGAACAGCCCATCATCTTCCACAAAATGAAAAGATAAGCCTGGCAGCAGGAGTCAAAGCAACGTCTTCCTTCATATCCTCCGGCAAGAAACCATAAACAAGGGGTCGTCTGAAACTTTTCAGACGACCCCTTTACCCAAATTCATTAGTCCTTAGCGTTTGAATTCAGGCAGGATTTTTTAACGTTTGCATCAATCCGCCGGCAGGCAAGCATCAGATTTTCTGCTATGATTTTTCTATCTTACCCAAGGTCGTCTGAAAGAAAGCGCACGATGAAACCTAAACTGATTATCTTCGACTGGGACGGAACGCTGGCAGACACGACGCGCCCGATTATCCGCACCTTCCAACAAAGTTTTGCCGACTGCGGCATGCCCGTTCCCGATGACGATGCCGTCCGCGCCCTCATCGGTTACAGCCTGCCGGAAATCATTCGCCGCCTCGCCCCGCATGCCGGCGAACACATGCGCGAAGAATTGACGGAAACCTACGCTGCACACTATCTCAACCCCAACAACCACAACATGACGCTCTTCCCCGAAGCCCTGCCCTGCCTGCACACCCTGCAAAACCAAGGCTACTGGCTCGCCGTCGCCACGGGCAAAGGCAGGATAGGACTCGACCGCTCTATCGCGCAAACCGGTACAGCCGATTTTTGGATGGCGACAACCTGCGCCAGCGAACAAGCCTCCAAACCCGCACCCGACATGGTTTTCAAACTATGCGACGAACTGGGGCTGACGTCGCAGGAAACTTTGGTTGTCGGCGATACGACCCACGACTTGGAAATGGCCGCCAACGCCAAAGCCCCCGCCGTCGCCCTCACCACAGGCGCACACTCCGCCGCCATGTTGCACACCGCCCCGCATCTTGCCATACTCGACAGCCTCTCCGAGCTGCCTGATTTCTTGGAAACGTTTGATTGGAAAGGCAAGGTTTAACGCAAAGCACAAACCCTTTAACGATGCAGACAACCAAACCGTAGCGTGGGCTTTGCCCACGAAAAACTCGGTTTATGATCCGATTTAGAAACCAATTGACTGATTTCTGATTCGGAAACCGATTGGCAGATTTCGTGGGCAAAGCCCACGCTACACTTTTCTCGAAGCATTGCGGCGTGCTGCCGACCATCGGACTAAGCAAACCTGTTCGGAGAAATCCTCCGTGTTAAATGAACAAATCGCTTCCCTATCCCAATTAACGTTGATCTACCACCGTAGCGTGGGCTTCGCCCACGAAAAAACTCAATTTATGGTCTGATTCAGAACCAGATTAGAGGGTCTCGCGGGCAGAGCCCACGCTACGCTTTTTTCGAAGCATTGCGGCGTGCTGCCGACTATCGGGCTAGGTGTACCTTTTCGGAGAAATCCTTTGTGTCGAACGAGTCAATCGCTTCTCCATCCCAAATCCACTCAACGAAGACCTACCACCGTAGTGTGGGCTTTGCCCACGAAAAAACTCGGTTTATGGTTTGATTCAGAAATCGATTGGCAAATATCGTGGGCAAAGCCCACGCTACACTTTTCTCGAAGTATCACGGCGTGCTGCCGACCATCGGACGAAGCAAGCCTGCTCGGAGAAATCTTCCGTATCGAACGAGTCAATCGCTTCCCCATCCCCAATCCACCCCGCAATAAAAAAGGTCGTCTGAAAACCTGTGAACTGGCCCCCAAATCTTGGACACTCATAAAAGCCTATTCAGGCGCTCTGTG
>CALDNV010000408.1:0-5323 GCA_937914605.1 uncultured Neisseria sp. | reverse complement strand
CTTTGAGCTAAGGCGAGGCAACGCCGTACTGGTTTAAAGTTAATCCACTATATATTCCGTCCGTCATGATGGGAATAACAACAAAAGGTCGTCTGAAAACCCTGTTCGGGGTCTTTCAGACGACCTTTTTCTTGACCCAACCCTTTCAAACCATCGCTTGATACAACGCAATCATCATCGGCATGGTAATGACGCACAGCAGCGTCGTGATGCCGTAAATCGCGCTGGCTTTACGGGCGTTCTGACCATAAACCATCGCCATTTGGGTAACGGTGGACGCGGCGGGGCTGACGGTGGCGAGGAAGCTGATGAGGACGACAGTGTCGCTGTGCCCGCCGAGGTGCGCGATGCCCGAAATTTTGACAAACACCAGCAGAATCAGCGGGATAAGCATCAGACGCAGGAAGGCAACAAGATAAATCCGTTTGGAGAGGACGATTTCTTTAAGCGGCAGCGAGGCAATCAACATTCCGGCAACGAGCATGGCGACCGGACCTATCATGCCGCCGACGGTGGCGAGCGTATTGTCGATGATGTGCGGCAGTTTGATTTGGAAGGCAAACATGAACACGCCGATAAAAATGGAAAGGATGTTGATGTTGGTGAGTACGGTTTTCCACGCAAGATTGCCGCGCCCGCAAAGCAGCAGGCGCAAGTGCGTCCAGAAAAGGAACATTTGGACGATGATGAAGCCGCTGGTGTAAATCACCCATTGCGGTCCGAAAATAGACATCACCAGCGGGATGATGAGGTTGCCGGAATTGGTGTAAACCGTGGCGGCGTGTTCGAGCGTGTCGAGCTTGAACAGGATTTTGAAAAGCCTGCCCAGCACAATCAGCAGGATATGGAACACGACCGCCAAGGCGACCGAGAGTTTCAGCCCGTCAATGATGTCGGGCGTGTTCTCGATTTGGAAGGCGTGAATCATTACCGACGGGCTGATGAGGTAGAGCGCGATGACGGAGAGCGTGCGGCTGTGTTCGGAATTCAGAAGCTTGGATTTCACCAACGCCATGCCCATCAGGACAATCAGGGTCAGCTCGGTGATTTTGCCGGCGAGGAGCAGGGCGGTTTCCATGAGTGTGGCACATTTTGGGAAAACGGAAATTTTACGCTTGCGCGCCAGTGCGGACAATGTATTCGGAACACGGTTTCAGACGACCTTTCCGTGTTTGCCGCCGTATTCAAAGGGCAAAGGTCGTCTGAAAACGCCGCTCGGATTTTCAGACGACCTCACGCTCTGCCCTGTTCTCATTTAAAGTTAATCCACTATACGCACAGACACAGCGGGAATGGCAACGCATTGCCCAAGTGGAATGTTGACAATTTTTCACCCGACAACAAGGCGTTTTCAGTATAATACCGCCCGCAAATTTTCCTTTTTTTTGAAAAGCATAAATCATGACTACTTCAAATCAAAATGTGCTGGAGCGCATATTCAATTTAAGCGCAAACGGCACGAATGTGCGCACTGAGCTGATGGCAGGTCTGACCACCTTCCTCGCCATGTGTTACATCATCATTGTCAATCCGCTGATTCTCGGCGAAACGGGCATGGATATGGGCGCGGTATTCGTCGCCACCTGTATCGCTTCCGCCATCGGCTGCTTCGTGATGGGCTTCGTCGGCAACTATCCGATTGCGCTCGCTCCGGGCATGGGTTTGAACGCCTACTTTACTTTCGCCGTCGTCAAAGGCATGGGCGTTCCCTGGCAGGTGGCTTTGGGCGCGGTATTCGTTTCCGGCATCATTTTCATTTTATTCAGCTTTTTCAAAGTGCGTGAAATGCTGGTGAACGCGCTGCCTATGGGTTTGAAAATGTCGATTGCCGCCGGTATCGGGCTGTTTTTGTCGCTGATTGCGCTCAAAGGTTCCGGCATTATCGTTGCCAGCGATGCGACTTTGGTGAAACTAGGCGACATCCACCAACCTGCCGCACTCTTGGTATTGGCGGGCTTCGCCATGGTGGTGGCTTTGGGGCATTTCCGCGTCAAAGGGGCGATTATCCTGACCATTCTGGCAATCACAGCCATTTCCACCCCGCTGGGCTTGAGCGATTTTAAAGGCGTGGTCGGCGAAATTCCGAGCATCGCGCCGACTTTCATGCAGATGGATTTCAACGGTCTCTTTAAAATTAGCATGATCAGCGTGATTTTCGTCTTTTTCCTGGTTGATTTGTTTGACTCCACCGGCACGCTGGTCGGCGTTTCCCACCGTGCGGGCCTGCTGGAAGACGGCAAACTGCCTCGTCTGAAACGTGCCCTGTTCGCCGACTCGACCGCGATTGTCGCCGGTGCCGCACTGGGTACGTCTTCAACCACGCCGTATGTCGAAAGCGCGGCGGGCGTGTCCGCAGGCGGCCGCACCGGTCTGACCGCCGTAACCGTCGGCGTATTGATGTTGGCGTGTCTGATTTTCTCGCCGCTGGTGCAGAGCATCCCCGGCTTCGCCACCGCGCCCGCGCTGCTCTACGTCGGTGCACAAATGCTGCGCAGCGCGCGTGAAATCGACTGGGACGACATGACCGAAGCCGCCCCCGCTTTCCTGACCATCGTGTTCATGCCGTTCACCTATTCGATTGCCGACGGCATCGCCTTCGGCTTCATCAGCTACGCCGTGATTAAACTTTTATGCAACCGCATCAAAGACGTGCCGCCTATGGTGTGGATAGTCGCCGTATTGTGGGCGTTGAAATTCTGGTTTATGGGCGGCTGATACCGTTTTCAGGTTAGCCGTTTCATTCCCCGCAATAGCAAAAGGTCGTCTGGAAATTTTCAGACGACCTTTTTTGGTTTTTAAGATGAAATGAATATTTGAAACTTCGCGCTATCGTTCCGCTCAATATTCAAAGACATCAGCCAATGCTTAAAACCACTCTTTCTTGCCGACAACATAAACTTGTTCAAATTCTTCCGGCGTACATTTCAGGTATTTAACGATGTCGATGATACAGAAAACAAAAACAATCATCGGGCCAACGATAATAAACGAACCCAAAATACAAATCAACAGGTAGATGATACCGACTTTGTTTACGCCCAAATAAAATTTATGCACCCCGAAGCAACCTAAAAAGAACGCCAAAACAGAGGCAACAAGTCGTTTGTCATCGGTAATACGAGAAGATTGCAGAGGTGTATTTTCGGACATTTTTTTCTCCAAACGGATAGTCAATATTAAGAAAGTGTTTTTAAGTATAGCAGAATAATGATATTAATTTCACACAGATTTTATTTTTACTGCCCGCCTGAAACGCATCCTGTTTGCCGACTCGACTGCCATCGTCGCCGATGCCGGCATATCTGATTTTCTCGCCGCCGGTGCAGAGCATCCCCAACTTCACCACCGCACCCGCGCTGCTCTACGGCGGCAGATGCCGTTTCCAGGTTTGATTCCACAATCGTTTGTCTTCTCCCCGCAATAGCAAAAGGTCGTCTGAAATTTTCAGACGACCTTTTTTGGTTTTTAAGATGCAATGAATATTTGAAACTTCGCACTATCGTTCCGCTCAAAATTCAAAGGCACCAGCCAATGCTTAAAACCACTCTTTCTTACCGATAACATAAACTTGTTCAAATTCTTCCGGCGTACATTTCAGGTATTTAACGATGTCGATGATACAGAAAACAAAAACAATCATCGGACCAACGAAAATAAACGCGCCCAAAATACAAATCAACAGATAGATGATACCAACTTTGTTTACGCCCAAATAAAATTTATGTACTCCGAAGCAACCTAAAAAGAACGCCAAAACAGCGGCAATAAGTCGTTTGTCATCGGTAATATGAGAGGATTGTGACGGTGTATTTTCGGACATTTTTTCTCCAAACGGATAGTCAAAATTAAGAAAGTGTTTTTAAGTATAGCAGAATAATGATATTAATTTCACATAGATTCTATTTTTATTGAATAACAAACCTATAAAATTTCGTAAATTTATGTTACAAAAACTCTAATTCACAGCTGAAATATGCGATTTTATATACATTTTTAGCATATTATACTTACTACCTTTATTTATCTTTTCGATTTATCCGCATTCCTTAGCCAACCCGCCCCGCTTAAAGTTTCAGACGACCTCGACACTGCGTTTGACTCTGCCGCGCCTGTCTAGTTCAGATTTAAAAATGAAACAACACCAAACTCAGGGCAATCACCGCCATGCCGGACGTCAAGCCGTAAACGGTTTCGTGTCCGTCAGAATAACGCTTGGCGGCGGGCAATAATTCGTCCAACGCGAGGAACACCATCACGCCCGCAATCACGCCGAACACCGCGCCGAACACGAAAGGCGATAAAAACGGCTTGAGCAGGGTGTAGCCCAAAACCGCGCCCAAAGGTTCGGCAAGCCCTGAAGCGAGGCAGGCGAGGACGGTTTTTTTGCGGTTGCGGGTGGCGAAATAAACGGGCGCGGCAATGGAAATGCCTTCGGGAATATTGTGTATCGCAATCGCGAGCGCCAGCGGCATCCCAACGGCGGGGTTTTCCAGCGTGGCGAAAAACGTTGCCAAACCTTCGGGAAAGTTGTGCGCGGTAATCGCAAACGCCGCCATCATGCCGACGCGGGCGATGTGGCGGCGTTTGTTTTCCTGAAAGGCGGGGTCGTGCGGGTCGAGCGTTTCGTGCGGGTTCGGCACGATGCGGTCAATCAGCGCAATCGCCCCCATGCCCGCCAGAAAAGCCAGCGTTGCAGCGGCGAAGGCTTTGTCTTTGTCGTAAACCTGCGCGAAGGCTTCGCTGGATTTGTTGAAAATCTCCGTCAGCGACACATACACCATCGCCCCGCCCGCAAACGCCAAGCCGAACGACAATACGCGCGGGTTTGGAGTTTTGGAAAACATCACCAACCCGCTGCCCAGTACGGTAAACAATCCGGCGGCGAGGGCGATGCCGAAGGCGGTGATGAGGTTGGTTGAGCTGATATCAGGCATCGTCTTGAGTCATTAACACAATAAAGAAATCAGCCTAACATATTTTCCTAAATTAGAGAATAATTATTATTTTTATTCGTATTGTTAGAAGCAATGAAGACTAGAAATCTCCGGCAAAGACAACCTCCCCTACGCCCCCTTCCCTTACTCAAACGGCAACGCAGCCCTCCATCCACCTACCTGAAACGCCGCCGGATTTTCCATATAAATGGAAGAAATGTTATGATTTTGCAATCTTCCCTATTTCAGACGACCCAATGCGGATGACGTGAAAGGTCGTCTGAAATATAGTGGATTAACAAAAATCAGGACAAGGCGACGAAGCCGCAGACAATACAAATAGTACGGAACCGATTCACTTGGTGCTTCAGCACCTTAGAGAATCGTTC
>CALDNV010000407.1:0-4796 GCA_937914605.1 uncultured Neisseria sp. | reverse complement strand
GAATCGGTTCCATACTATCTGTACTGTCTGCGGCTTCGTCGCCTTGTCCTGATTTTTGTTAATCCAATATATCGTCGGGTCGGCTGATTATTTGCCGGCTTCGGCGATGTTTTTGGCGGCGGTCGTCGCGCCGGCGGTCAGACCGGACATGCCAATCAGGGAGGCGGCTGCCAATTTAATTAAGTTTTTCATGGTCATCTCTCTTTCTTTTGTTCCCGCCGCCGAACTGGGCGGTCTGCGGTTCGCGCTTGTGCCGGCATCTGATGCCGGAATCGGTTGAAAGCCGAAAGCCGCTCCGCCGCGGGCGGGAAGGTTGTTTGTGGGGGTTTGGGAAGCGTTTAAAATATTTCGTTTGTTTTCAAATTATTTTTTTGCAGCGGTTTCGATATTGCGGGCAACCATAGAGGCTGAAGCGGTAACACCGGCCATACCGATTAAAGAGGCTGCGGCCAAGGTCAATAAATTTTTCATTTCAGGTAATCCTTTTACATATTAATCAAATGTTATTTAACAACATTTGCATTCGTCGTCGGCATATCTGCCATATCGACAGGTGTCATGATACCGCCTTAATTGATAAATTATACAGTTTTTTTGTAAAGAAAATAGCGGTATTAATGCCTTAATGTAATTATTTTGATAAATTATTTTTATTTTTGAAAATGACACCGATGTCTTACAGAATGACACCGATGTCTTAGTTACAAACCGATTACAAATCGTTTATTTTAGAATAGATGCTCTCGGATTTTTTGTTGCCAAATTACATCATTTTAGAAAATTTTAAAATTTTCCTTTTATTTTTCAATTAGATAAAAAACAACACTTTTCCGCTTGGATTTTGGGTTTTTAGCCTCAGACTATAATCGCCATTGCCATTTTTTAAATGATCTATCCATTTTTGGCAAAAACAGGTCGTCTGAAACCAAAATCCCTGCCCGACAAACCGGAATCCGCTGTTTTCTTGTGAAATTGCTCATCAAATCTCTCATCCGGCGCTGCGGCTTATTTCGCTTTGCCCAAAGAGGGCGGTTTTCCAAGCTGTCGGCGGTCAAAGCTCTGTTTGGGCGCAGCGAAACGTGTAAAGCTTGTTTTTAGGTTTTCAGACGACCTATCTATCTTTATAGGTTGGCGGGGTCGTCTGAAAAAGCTTTCTGTTTCGGCGCTGCCGTTTACGCCTCCATCAAATTGATTTGGTACAACTGCTGCGCCCTGCGTTCTGCAACCCGCTGTTCGGCATCGGTTTATCAGCCATTCCGCCCTATCCCACTCAAACGCACAGCGAGCTTGCCCTGCAAACATGCTATATTGCCGTTTTTGCTTTTTCCGTTTTCAGACGACCTATGAATGTCCCGCTCCTCTTGACCGCCGCGCTTGCGTTTTTATCCGGCGCGCTCATCACTTGGCTACTCGCCCGAAATAAGGCGCAGACGCAGCAGTTTGCCCTGATGCAATCGCTTACCGAGTGCCGCCAGCATCTTGAATTTGCCGAACAAAATCAGGCGCAAACCGCATCCGAGCTTGCCGAGGCGCGCTATCATGTCCAAGATTTGCAGGGCGAATTGCAGGAATTGGGCAACCGCTTCGCCGCCGCCGAACGCCAAATCGGCTATCTTCAAGAGCGCGAGCAGGAAGCAGGTCGTCTGAAACAAGATTACGCCGAGCTTCAGGAAAACGCGCACAACCTGCACGTCCGCAACGAACGCCTCCACATCCAGCTCGAACAGGAACGCCTCGCCGCTGATGAAAAACTCAAGTTGCTGACCGAAGCCCGCCAAAGCTTGGGCGACCAGTTCCAAAACCTCGCCAACACCATTTTGGAAGAGAAAAGCCGCCGCTTCACCGAGCAAAACCGCGACCACCTCAGCCAACTGCTGACCCCGCTCAACGAACGCATCCACGGCTTCAGCAAGCTGGTTCAGCAAACCTACGAAAAAGAAGCGCGCGAACGGCTGACCCTCGAAAACGAACTCAAACGCCTGCAAACCCTCAACACCCAACTGCACAGCGACGCCAAAGCCCTCACCGACGCGCTCACCGGCACGCAAAACAAAACCCAAGGCAACTGGGGCGAGATGATTTTGGAAAGTGTTTTGGAACATTCCGGTCTGCAAAAAGGACGCGAATACACCGTCCAAGCCGCCGCCGTCCGCCAAGAAGAAGACGGCGCGCGCCGCCTCCAGCCCGATGTCCTCGTCAACCTGCCCGAAGGCAAGCAAATCGTCATCGACTCCAAAGTCTCGCTGACCGCCTACGTCCGCTACACCCAAGCCGCCGACGCCGCAACCGCCGAGCGCGAACTCGCCGCCCACGTCGCCAGCATCCGCGCCCACATCCGCAGCCTGTCGCAAAAAGACTATACCGACCTCGAAGGCGTGCGCACGCTGGACTTCGTGTTTATGTTCATCCCCGTCGAACCCGCCTACCTGCTCGCCCTGCAACACGATGCCGCCCTGTTCCAAGAATGTTTCGACAAGCGCATCATGCCGGTCGGCCCGAGTACGCTGCTCGCCACCCTGCGCACCGTCGCCCACATCTGGCGCAACGAACAGCAAAACCAAAACGCCCTCGCCATCGCGGCAGAAGGCGGCAGGCTTTACGACAAATTCACCGGCTTCGTCCAAACGCTTGAGGGCGTCGGCAAAAACATCGACCAAGCGCAAAACCAGTTCCAACAAGCCTTCAAACAGCTCTCGCAAGGACGCGGCAACCTCGTCAGCCGCGCCGAAAAACTGCGTGCGCTGGGCGTGAAAACCACCAAACGCCTGCAACGCGATTTGGTGGAAACCGCCCAAGAGTCTGCTTTGCAGGATACTTTGCAGGATAAAGGCTTGCAGGAAGGCGAAGAAGATTAAAGGCTGATTTGTCGTCGGGTTTCAGACGACGTGGATTCAAGACAAAAGGGCGCATGATGCGCCTTTTTTTATAGTGTCCGTCCTGATGTCTTTTGAGACAAAGTTATCGCTGAGATAAAGCTGAAATAAAAAGGTCGTCTGAAAACCAGTGGGTCGGGCAATCCATACCCGACCCTCTGTTTTCAGACGACCTTTCGTGTTATCGCGCCTTTATTTCACTTTGCCCTTCAACGCGCCGTAGCCTGCCGCGTCCATTTGTTCCAGCGGGATGAATTTCAGGCTCGCGCCGTTGATGCAGTAGCGCAGTCCGCCTTTGTCTTGCGGGCCGTCGGCGAAGACGTGTCCCAAGTGCGAATCGGCGGCGTGGCTGCGTACTTCGGTGCGGCGCATGTTGTAGCTGAAATCGTCGTGTTCGGTAACGGCGGCGGTGTTAATCGGGCGGGTGAAGCTCGGCCAGCCGCAGCCGGAATCGAATTTGTCGGCGGAGCTGAACAGGGGTTCGCCGCTGACGACGTCCACATAAATGCCGGGCTTGAACAGATGGTCGTATTCGTGGCTGAAGGCGTATTCGGTCGCGCTTTTTTGGGTAACTTGGTATTGCTCTTCGGTCAGGATGCGTTTGAGTTCGGCATCACTGGGTTTTTTATACGTTGCCGCGTCGAAGCCTTTGCCTTGCGGGGCGGCTTTGGTTTTGCCCGGCAGCGGTTCGTCGGCTTTGCGGATGTCGATGTGGCAGTAGCCGTTGGGGTTTTTAATCAGGTAGTCCTGATGGTATTCCTCGGCGTCGTAGAAGTTTTTCAGCGGCTCGTTTTCGACGACGAGGGGCTGTTTGTATTTTTGCTGCTCGCGTTTGAGGGCGGCGGCAATGACGGCTTTTTCGGCGGGATCGGTGTAGTACACGCCGCTGCGGTATTGCGTGCCGGTGTCGTTGCCTTGTTTGTTGAGGCTGGTCGGGTCAACGACGCGGAAATAATATTGCAGGATGTCGTCGAGGCTGAGTTTGTCGGCATCGTAGGTGACTTTGACGGTCTCGGCATGACCCGTGTCGCGGTAGGATACGTCTTCGTAGCTCGGATTTTTCGTTTTGCCGTTGGCGTAGCCGGATACGGCGTCAACCACGCCGTCTATGCGTTGGAAATAGGCTTCCAAGCCCCAGAAGCAGCCGCCGGCGAGGTAGATGGTGCGCGTGTTCATGATTTTTGAATCCTTTTTCTGTGTGTCGGGTTTGTAGAACGCGTTTTTCAGACGACCTAAATCGGCATTCGGATCGCGGATTAACGCCAATGCCTGCGCTTCGTTGATGCTGCCTTTGACGATGCGCTGCACGTCGCCGTCTTTACCGATTAACGCCCACGAAGGGTAAACGCTGATGTTCAGGCTTTGGGCGATGGTGCCGCCGTTGTCGGTGACGACGGGCAGCTTGGGATAGTTCAAACCGGCATACCATTTCTGGAAGTCGCCGTCTTTTTTCTCGTGCAGAAAACCGGGGGACGCGACGGTAATCAGGTTAGCGGAGCTGAAGCGCTTGTCCTGCGCCCATTTTTCGGTCTGCCCCAGTTCGGACAGACACAAAGGGCACCAGCTCGCCCAAAATTTAATCAGGGTCGGTTTGTCTTTTTTCAAATAAACACTGGCGGGGCGGTTGTCCGCGGTTTTTAACGTGGACAAAGTGTGCGGCACGGTCGCGGCTTCGGCATCGGCGATTTTGGGCGAACAGGCACCCAGCGCAAACAGGCAGCCGAACTTGGCGCAAAGGGAAAAGAAAGTACGGGGTTTCATCTCTATGTTTCCTGTGTGGACGGTTTGTATGATTAGACGTTGGGGATGCCCAAACCTTACAGCCTTGCACATAGAAAAGCAAAAGGTCGTCTGAAAACAAACGCCCATATTATAGTGGATTAAATTTAAATCAGGACAAGGCGACGAAGCCGCAGACAGTAC
>CALDNV010000406.1:0-4799 GCA_937914605.1 uncultured Neisseria sp. | reverse complement strand
GGAGGGGGAGAAACGGGCGAAGGTCAGGTGGTAGGATTGGCGGGCAGTCATGGCGTTGATTTTAAAGATGACAATGAGGTTCGTATGGTAACTTGAACGTCATCAACGGTAAAGCAAATGGGATAAACGGTAGAAAGGTCGTCTGAATGGAGGTTTTCAGACGACCTTGATAGATGCTTGGTTTTGAGCCTAATCTATACTTGTATAATCTAAGATAACAGAATCATGATAGTAAGCTTTTTAGCCACTCAATGAACCGATCAAACCAACTTCCTTTATTTTCCTTTAAAGATTTCTGTTCAGATTGGTTAGGAACCCTATCTACACATTCACCTCTAATATAATCTTGAACCCTAAAATGACCATTTTGATCTTTTTTAAGGCAAATTGTATCTCCAAAACCAGTGAAATTCGGCTCTATCCTTAATTGTTCATTTTTATTTGGATCAGGATGTAGATCAATTGCATAAATTTGTTTGTCTTCTAATTTTATACCTGGAAAATTTGAAGAATCCAGCATAATACATTTTTCTTTATTTGGATAATTTTCTTCAAATGTTGTCTTATAAAATATACTATGAGAATTCCTTGTATCCCCTTGAGATATATTGGATATATTTATGAAATACGCGCCAATTAATTCAGATCTGTCAATATAAAGACACGGGGTGTTATTAACTATCTTGACATTCACTCTACCATCAGCATAAGGAGATTGAGAAAAAGCATTACAATTAAATGTAAATAACAAAATTGACAATGCAGAAAATAGTTTTATGTACATAGAAATTCCAAGTAAGCAAAACAGCTATTGTAACGAATACGAAGCAAAGGTCGTCTGAAAATTTTCAGACGACCTTTGTGAAAGTTGGATTTCCAATTCAACCTACGCCTGTTATGTAAATAATGCGGTGTTTTCTTACATCTTTTTTCTTTAGTATTTTTATCCTGATTTAAACCTAAACCAATATACCCGCTAGTCATAGTCGAAAGGTTCGAATTCTTCGTCCAGCCGTTCACATGAGATGAACCGTTGTTCGGCGGCGCTGGTTTCTTCATCGCTCAACATGAACAATCCGCCCCATTGGTCTTTTTGATAGGGTTTTTGATAGGTTTGCCGGAGGAATTCATATTGTTCGGCGGAGAGGTAGGGTCGGTGGCTTTCCAATTGGGCAAACAGTTGCCTGCGGTAGTCTTCGGGAGAAGTATCTTCTTCGGGGAAATAGTCCGCTTGGGCTTGGAGCAGCCTGCGGAAGATGAAGTCTGCTAAGTTTGCGGCTTCTACTACGCTGAAGTCGTCGTCGTGATACAGGCGTGTGATACATGGTTCGCCTTCTTGGCGGTAGTCGAATGCGTAGTAATCGCCGTTGCCTGCTTCAGCAAAGGCGATGAGTTTGCCACGGTATTCGGGTTTCAAACTCATCCATTCACTGTCGTCGCATAGCTGTTCGTTGATTTCCTGCAATTCGTCGGTGTGAGGCAGTTCAAATTCCGAGCCGACCAGCAGCAGGGGCGGATGTTCGAGCAACTTGGGAAAAGTGTCGCTATACCAGTTTCTGCCAGCCTCTCCCCAGTCCAACATGCCGTCGGCAGCGAGGCGTTTGTATAGGTTGGGCAGGGAGATGCCGTATTGTGTTTCGGTTTGGCTGATGAAATCCTGATAATTCATGATGTTTCCTTTGCTAGATTTTGGTTTTGAACTTCATTGAAGCCGCGTTTTCAGACGACCTCTTCCCTTTCCCACTTTACCGCCTGCCGTTTAAATAAGGCCTTGCCTGAAGGATGACGAGTTTGCCGCCTGCAAAAGCCCATTCGATGTCTTGTTCGCCGTTGCCGAAAAGCTGTTTGATTTGCTGTCCGGCTTGGTCGAGGCGGCGGATTTGGTCGTGGTTCATGACGTTGCCGCCAGTTATCGGTACTTCCCTGACGCCACCGTTTTCATCCAGTTGCAGCGCGGTGGTTTCGTTGGAGGAGCTGAGGCGTTGTACGGCGTCGTTGCGGCGGTTGTAAACGGCTTGTTCCGCCACCCGTTTCCCTTCGACCACGCGAATGCCCAGACCGCGTTTGGCGGCGATGTAGGAAGTGTTTTTCTGCGCGGTATCGTAGGGATTGACGGTAACGAGTACGCCGGAGAGGTCGGCATTGATGCTTTGTTGGACGAAGACGCTCATTTTCACGCTGTCGTGCGGCAGTCCGGCGATGCGGCGGGCTTCGTACGCGCTGTAATTGAAGACGGAAGCCCAAGACTGTTTCACTGCTTCTGTTAATGCGTTTTCGCCGGTGACGTTCGGCACGGTGGTGTACAGTCCTGCGCCGCTGAAATTCGGCAGGTCTTCGGAATTGGACGAGCTGCGGACGAACACGCCTTTGCCGTTTAACTGGCTGCGCCATTGTTCCGCCCAGGTACGTTTCCATTCGGACGGGATTTCGGCATCGGTGATTTTTTTCTGCAAGGCGAGCAGGGCGGTGCGGCGTTTGCGGTTGTCGCCGCCGCTTTGCGTTTCGATTTGCGCCAGTGTTGCCGCGTTGATGCCGAGTTTGTCCATCATGGCGCGGTAGTAGGCGAAGGGGATGCAGAATCCGTCGGGGACGTTGCTGTCTGCGATATGGGCGCGGATATGGCCGAGGTTGGCGGCTTTGCTGCCGCAGTAACGGCTGTCTTCACGGCGCAAGTTGGCAAGCGGCCGCAGGCTGTAATCGGCAGTGTCGGGCTGCGGCAGGGAGAGGTCGTCTGAAAAGGTTTTGGCGGCTGTGTTTCGGTTGGTTTGGGCGACCCGGTATTGTTTTGCGTCTGCCTCCAATTCGATACGGCGGCCGATATAGGGCGCGAGGATTTTTTCGGCATCTTTGAGGTAGATGTTGGGAATGCCCCAGCCGCGCGCCAAGACGTTTACATGCGACAGCGCGGTGGACGGTTTTTCGCTGATGATGCCTGCTACGGGCGGCAACACCAGCGGCACTTCTTTCAAGATGATGATGTCGTCCGCGCCGACATCGTAAAGGTCGTCTTCCTGAGTGATGACGCGCAATGTGCCTACCGCTTTCCCCCTGTGCAACGGTAAATAAGGGAAATTCTGTATCAGACTTTCTTGGGTTACGAAGGGGACTTTGCTTTGCGCAGCAACGGTTTCCTGCCACAGGGAATTGGTTTTGTAACGCAGCGGGGCGAAGAAACTGTCTTTCAGACGACCTTCTGCCAATTTCAGCAATTCGGGCGTGATTTTGTCGCCTTCCCAAAATTCGTAAACGTATTCTTGAGTGCTGTTCTGCCAACTAATGGTGCCGAACAGGAAGCGGCGGTTCGGGCTGCGGTATTGTTCGAACAATTCTTTGCGCGTCGGCATCGGCTTCAAAATCTCGGCGAGATAGGTTTCGTGCAGGCGGTATTTCGGCGTGTTGATGTAGTCGGTGCGGTTGTTGTCTTCGCGGTCGATAAGGAAGAGGACGTGCGGGATTTCGTATTCGCTGTCTTGTTCGTAAACGCGCGAAAGCAGGTCGAAATCGGCGCGGCTACGGATGGCGGGCAGCGCGGGTGTTTGCGTTTTGACTGGCGTGGCGGCTTGGCGTTTGTCGGACTCAAAATAAGAAGGTTTGCGCGCGGTCGGCGCGGCGGTATCGGCGACTTCGGCATTGGGATGGCAGGCGGCGAGCAGGAACAATAGTGGGAGGCAGACGTTGGTTTTCATGATAATGACAACGAGAAAAAACGGATTGTAGCAAGAAAAGGTCGTCTGAAAATCAAGCCTGACTCTTTTTTCAGTCTGTATAGTGGATTAAATTTAAATCAGGACAAGGCGACGAAGCCGCAGACAGTACAGATAGTACGGCAAGGCGAGGCAACGCCGTACTGGTTTAAAGTTAATCCACTATACTGCTAGAATCCCGACTTCATTTCCAGCCTGTCGTTTTCAGACGACCCGCTACATTTCTTCGAACAAGCAGGATACAAAACATGAATAAAACCGGATTATTTCTCTCCTTGGCGTTCTTCGCCGCCACCCCGCCTTCCACGGCGGAAACCGTACATTCATCCGGCAAAGGGCGGACACAGGTCAAAAATACGGAAATCACGCAGCAGCATACAAAACAAACGGACGGCAAGCCGCTTGCCGACGGCTTCGGCAGCCTGTCGCGCCAAGATGCGCGCGTACGCGAAATCCTGAGTTTGGTTGCACCTGACGCAGACGTGGAAAAACTGAATATGATGTCGCTGCGGTCTTGGAAAAACGGCCTCCAAGTCGCGCTGGTGTGCCTGAACAAACATCCGCTTGGCGATTTTTACCGCGAAAACCCGAATCACTACGCGCAATGCGGAGCCGACTCGGGCAACCCCGTCGCTCAAATGACCCTTGCCGTGCTGACAAAGGATACCGATGGTAAATTCGCCCTTGCCGCCACGCCTTATACCGAACGTTATGATTATGAAGAAAAAGACGAATTTTATCCGTCCCCCAAACCTGCTATGGAAGGGAAGCGGCAGTTTGTCGTGCAAATCCCCGATGGCGGTTTGCAAATCGGGCTGCCCGCCCGTCTCGATTTTGCCGCTTATCGCCTGAACGATAAAACTGATGCCTTCGGCCTGCGCTTGCAGAACACGGTCGGTTATGCAGGAGGCGGCAGCTTGGAAGAGTTTATGGTGCTGTTTGCCGTTATTGAAGGTCGTCTGAAACCCGTTTTGAACGCCAACACCTTTACGCTTGAAAACATTGCCGGCAGCTGGAATAAGGACGGTACACGCCAACATGATGTATATACCGACACATACATCCTGAAAATGTCGCCGCAGCAGCATCATGGAT
>CALDNV010000405.1:0-5836 GCA_937914605.1 uncultured Neisseria sp. | reverse complement strand
AAAAAATTCCACAAAACCTAACAACAACCTGAAATACAAAGACTTTTATTTCAAATCAAAAACAGCAAAGGTCGTCTGAAATCCCTTTCAGACGACCTTTGTATTTTCTTACTGCCTAAATCAATCAGCCGATTTCATTATATCTTAGTCGGCAAACTGTTTTTTCATGCGTTCGCGGCGTTCTTGTGCTTCTACGGAAAGTGTAGCAGTCGGGCGGGCAAGGAGGCGTTTGAGGCCGATAGGCTCGCCGGTATCCGCGCAGAAGCCATAATCTCCTTCGTCGATGCTGCGGATGGTTGCTTGTACTTTACCCAGAAGTTTGCGCTCGCGGTCGCGGGTGCGCAGTTCCAGCGCGTACTCTTCTTCTTGAGTGGCGCGGTCGGCAGGATCGGGAGCCGATTCGTGTTCTTGCAGGTGGCCGGTGGTGGCAGATGCGTTTTCAATCAGTTCGTCTTGCATTTTTACCAGCAGTTCGCGGAAGAATGCCAACTGGTCACTATTCATGTAGTCTTCTTCCGGGCCGTCCCAATTCAAAATGTCTTGTTCTGTCAGCTTTGCCATAATTTTTCTTTCAATCTATTGCGGGAAACGAAATGCTACTCAAGTGGTTTATTTTATTGATTTCTTAGGACTTCTTTTCTCAAGTCCGTTTGGAAATGGCGGCATGATACCATGTTTTCACAGTCGTGTTTTCGATTTTCACTTTTTTGCATTTTGCTTACGTCATACTGCAAATTCTTAATGAACTCGCTGTCTATTGCAGTAGCCACAAGTTGATTTGGCGGGTAATTTGGGGCGATAGACTGCTTAACCAGATCCACAGTAATAATGCCAATATACTACCCGAAAAATCGTAGCGTCCGTACTTTAAAAACTGCACGGGAGAAAGGATGGGGCGATATATCCGTTCCATCGCGACGGAAAGTTGGGAATAGGGATCTTTAATACTGAGCGCCATGCGGATAAACAACCCTATCAACAACACATAAGCCGCTGATTTAATTGTATTCAATATTGCCAGTATAAAATTAGCGATAATGATTTTTGCACTGAATGCGGTAGGCTGCGCCACTAAAGTGATGAAGGTAAATACGATGTAATATAACAACAGTCCTGACAACAGGCAGGCGGGGTCGTATTTTTTAACCGGCAGAATTTTATGCAGCGGGTTGACCAGCCAATCGGTTGATCGCTTACTGAACGCCAAGAGCGCATGATTTTCACTCAATCCCGCCGCTTGCAGGAAGAGACGTGCCAAACACAGGATAACGATGCCGTCGGCAAGCAATATCAATAAATCTCCGCGCATTTTCAGACGACCTTATATTGTTGTGCCATTTCCTGCGAACGCTTGACGCAGGCTTCCACGCCTTGGGCAATGGCTTCGGCGACGCGGCATGATTTGAACGTTTCGATGGCTTCGTGGGTGGTTCCGCCTTTGGAAGTAACGTTTTGCTGCAATTGCGCGAAGTCTTCGCCGCTTTTCTCTGCTAAGGCGACTGCACCTTTAAACGTGGCGAGACTGAGGGCGCGGGCATCTTCTTCGCTGAACCCTTGCGCCTGAGCGGCGGCTTGCAGCGCGCTAAGCAGGTAAAAGACGTAGGCAGGACCGCTGCCGCTAATTCCGGTAATATTGTGCAACTTGTCTTCTTCGTCCAACCAAACGGTTAAACCGACGGAACGCATAATCCGGTCGGCGGCGGCACGGTCGGCTTCGGATACTTCGGCTTCGGCAAACATGCCGGATACGCCCAAACCGATTTTTCCCGGCGTATTGGGCATGGTACGGACGATTCGGCGCGTTCCGCCAAGGTAGCGGCTGAGAGTATCAATAGACAAACCGGCGGCGACGGAAAGCACCAATGCGCCGTTGACACGAACGTTGCGGCACGCGGCTTCCATGTCCTGCGGTTTGACGGCAAGGATTAACACGTCGTCTGAATGCAGTTCGGGCAGGGATTCGGAAACTTCGACATTCAATTCCTTTGCCAAACGCTCGCGTTTTTCCGCACCGCGGTTGGCGATGTGAATGCGGTATCCACCCTGTTTGACCAATCCGCCCGCGATGGCGGCCGCCATATTGCCACCGCCTAAAAAGTAGATGTTCATAAATTTCCTTCAATTTTTAAATGAAATACATTTTACTTGGGGTCGTCTGAAATGCCGTTTCTACCAAACTAGAAAACTTCAGACGACCTTTTTACCAACAGACGCTTTCAGGCAGCGATGTTCGGTGTAAACCCTGTTTTTCCAAAAATCTATTGCCGCCGGCTTTTTGGGCTTGCACCAGCCTGACAAGGACGAACATGGATACCAGCCCATCAACCGACAACCCGTTATCGTCAAACAAAGCAAAACGACCGAGATAATCTGTTTTATTGACTGTCTTTCCCTTTTGGTTCCCGTCTGCCAAAAATCGCGCTGCCGATGCGCACATGCGTTGCGCCGTACGCGACCGCCACAGGCATATCGCCGGACATCCCCATAGACAACACATCCGCGCGGACACCCGCCGCATTCAGGTCGGCAAGCAGTTTCTGCATAGTTTGAAACTGAACGCGCAATGCTTCATCATCGCTGTCGGCTTTGGCGACACACATCAACCCGCGTACAACCACATTCGGCAACTTCGCCACTTCCACCGCCAGCGCGACCGCCTCATCGGGCGCAACGCCGTGTTTCGCCTCCTCGCCCGCGATATTGACTTCGATGCACACCTGCAAAGGCGGCATTTCGGGCGGACGCTGTTCGCTCAGGCGGCGGGCGGTTTTCAGACGACCTATCGTATGCACCCAATGCGCGCGTTCGGCAACAAATTTGGTCTTGTTTGACTGCACATCGCCGATGACGTGCCAAACAATGTCGGGCAAATCCGCGAGCGTTTCCGTTTTTTCGTACCACTCCTGAATATAGTTTTCGCCAAAATCACGCTGCCCTGCGGCATATACCTCGCGGATGTCGTCTGAAGGGAAGGTTTTGCTGACGGCAATCAGACCCACTTCACCCGCCTGCCTACCCGCCTTTTGCTCGGCTTCGGCAATGCGGCGGCACACCTCCGCATAATTTTGTTGCAATACCGACATGATTTCTTCCTTTATTACATCAATTACAGCGATTTTGAAAATTTTACTTGGTCTGAACGGTTTATGTATTTAAAATAATACAATTTATCGGAACCTGAACAGGGAAATGCCCGGCATTCCGCATCCGCATTTTAAATCGGGTTCCGCCTCATTATTATTCTAAACTAAAACAAGGCCACATTATGCAGATTACCGACTTACTCGCTTTCGGCGTCAAAAACAAAGCTTCCGACCTTCACTTAAGCGCCGGAATGTCCCCCATGATCCGCGTTCACGGCGATATCCGCCGCATCAACCTGCCCGAAATGTCCGCCGAAGAAGTCGGCAACATGGTCACTTCGGTCATGAACGACCATCAGCGCAAACTGTTCCAACAAGATTTGGAAGTGGACTTCTCCTTCGAGCTGCCCAACGTCGCCCGTTTCCGTGTCAACGCATTTACCTCCAACCGCGGCCCTGCCGCCGTCTTCCGTACCATTCCGAGCGACGTATTGACGCTAGAAGACCTGCGCGCCCCGCGTATTTTCCAAAAAATCGCCGACAACCCGCGCGGCTTGGTATTGGTAACCGGCCCGACCGGTTCCGGTAAATCCACCACGCTGGCGGCGATGATCAACTACATCAACGAAACCCAACCCGCACACATCCTCACCATCGAAGACCCGATCGAGTTCGTCCACCAAAGTAAAAAAGCCCTCGTCAACCAGCGCGAGCTGCACCAACACACCCACAGCTTCGCCAACGCCCTGCGTTCCGCATTGCGTGAAGACCCCGACGTAATCCTCGTGGGCGAGATGCGCGACCCCGAAACCATCGGCCTCGCGCTGACTGCCGCCGAAACCGGCCACTTGGTATTCGGCACGCTGCACACCACCGGCGCCGCCAAAACCGTGGACCGTATCGTTGACGTATTCCCTGCCGGTGAAAAAGAAATGGTACGTTCGATGCTGTCCGAATCCCTGCGCGCGGTCATTTCGCAAACCCTGCTGAAAACCCGCGACGGCAACGGCCGTGTCGCCGCACACGAAATCCTCATTTCCACCCCCGCAGTGCGCAACCTGATCCGCGAAAACAAAATCGCCCAAATCAACTCCGCGCTGCAAACCGGTCAATCACACGGCATGCAAACCCTCGACCAGGCGCTGCAAACCCTCGTCCGCCAAGGTACCATCAGCCCCGACGTAGCCCGCAGCAAAGCGCAAAACAGCGACAGCATGACCATCGTCTGATAAATACATTCCATTATCGGGAACAAACCAGGTCGTCTGAAAACGCAGTTTACACAACGAGGAAACCCGTTTCCCGTTTTCAGACGACCTCTGTAAGGCAGGCACAACACCCAATAACAAACAAGCCACCCGCCGGTCTCAATATTCACTTACTTAATAAAGAGTACACAAAATGAGCGAAACAACTCCTTTACACGACTTACTCAGCGAAATGGTGCAAGCCTACTCGCAAAAAAACCAACCGCCGCACATCCCCACCCCCGCCGAAATCGGCACACACCTCCATCCCCTGCTCGACCGCATGTGCGTCGAAGCAGAAAAACGTGGCGCATCCGACATCTTCATCAGCGCAGGCTTCCCGCCTGCCGTCAAAGTCAGCGGCACCCTGACCCCTGTCCCGCACAAAGCCCTGACCGGCGAAGACACAGCTGCCATCGTCGAATCCACCATGAACCCCGAGCAGCTTGAAACCTTCAACCGCGAATGGGAACTCAACTACTCCGTCCAATCCCGCAGCAACACCCGTTACCGTGTCAACGCCTACCACGAACAAGGCCGCGTCGGCATGGTCTTGCGCCGCATCAATCAAGAAATCCCCGAAATGGAGAGCCTCGGCCTGCCCGCCAAACTCAAAGACCTCTCCCTTTCTCCGCGCGGTCTGCTGATCCTTGCCGGCCCGACCGGTTCCGGTAAATCGACCACCATGGCATCCATGCTCGACTACCGCAACCACAAAATGCCCGGCCATATCGTCACCATCGAAGACCCGATCGAATTCATCTACAAACCCCGCCGCAGCATCTTCACCCAGCGCGAAGTCGGCATCGACACCAACGACTGGAAAATCGCCGTCCAAAGCGCGATGCGTCAAGCGCCCGACGTCGTCTGTATCGGCGAGGTGCGCAGCGAAGCCAGTATGGAATACGCCCTCCAGCTTGCCCAAACCGGCCACTTGTGCGTCTTCACCATCCACGCCAACACCGCCGCCCAAACCATCGAGCGTATCATCAACTTTTACCAAGAAGACCGACGCAAACAAGTCCTCATGGATTTGGCGCTCAACCTGACCGGCATTATCGGCCAACGCCTCGCCATCAAGAAAAACCGCAGCCAGCGTACCGCCGTCGTCGACCTTCTGCTCAACACACCCGCCATGCAGGATTTGATTTTCAAAGGCGAACTCATGGAAATCCGCGAACTCATGATGCGCTCCGGCACAGACGGTATGCAGACCTTCGACCAACACCTGTTCGAACTCTACATCCAAGGTCAAATCGAATACGACGAAGCCCTGCGTCAAGCCGTTTCCACCAACGACCTGCGCCTGCGCATCCAAATGCACGAAGAAGGCAACGACCCCGACCGCCTCTACGACCGCATCAGCGATTTGAACCTGATTTCGTAAACACCCGATGTCAGGCAAGACAAAGGTCGTCTGAAAACCCAAGAACCAGGTTTTCAGACGACCTTTGTTATAGTGGATTAAATTTAAATCAGGACAAGGCGACGAAGCCGCAGACAGTA
>CALDNV010000404.1:0-5822 GCA_937914605.1 uncultured Neisseria sp. | reverse complement strand
CTTTGAGCTAAGGCGAGGCAACGCCGTACTGGTTTAAAGTTAATCCACTATAACATCCGCAACACAAACACAAGAAAGAGACTCAAAATGAAAGAATTGATCAAACTCGCCGCCGCATCGCTGATCGGTATGTCCGGTCTGACCGCAGGCGCGACCCACATCGCCGACAATATGCGTACCGCGATTAAAAAATAAGCTCGGGCTGTTTTAAATCCCCAAGCTGTCGGAAGTCAAAGCAAAGGTCGTCTGAAAAGTTTCAGACGACCTTTTTTGATTGGGTCGGGTTTCGGGAAAAGGGCGATTTCAAAACGGGCGCAGCCGTATCGGGAAAACGGTTTTCTTTCGGTCCGTCGGAGAAGCATGGTTTGCGGACTGTATGCCGCGTAGCCGAAAGCTGTCCCTTCCCATTCTTTTGCGATCGGTTGGGAAACAAGGCAAGCCTGCCCGTTATGTTGAAAAGGGGTCGTCTGAAACTTTTCAGACGACCCCTTGGCATTGAATCGGGTGTTCAGGCAAAGGTTGAACCGAATAAAAAACCGACTATCCGTTTCGTCGCGGATGGTCGGTTTTATAGTGGATTAACTTTAAACCGGTACGGCGTTGCCTCGCCTTGCCGTACTGTCTGCGGCTTCGTCGCCTTGTCCTGATTTAGTTAATCCACTATACAAAGCGTTATGCCAATTCCAGCTGTTTTTCCAAGCTTTCCACCAGATTGTCGTCCAGTCCCAAGGCTTGCGACAGGCGGCTGAGGAAGACGATTTCTTTGCGTGACAAGTCTGCGCAGACCAATCGTGCCGCCAGATAGGTTTCCGCTGCCAATGCCTGATCGTTGCCGACGGCGGCGGCGAGTTCTTCTACTGTTGCCGGATTGGCGTATTCGGCGGCAAGCCATGCGGCGGTTTCGGGGTCGTCGCCGCTTTCACGGGCGATGACTTGTTTTTCCGCGTCGTCAATCAGACCGTCCGAAGCCGCAGCGGCAATCATGGTACGCAAAATCACGCGGCTGTGTGTTTCGGCAAGCAGTCCGGCAGGCTCGAACGCGCCTTGCGGCACGGCTTCCTGCTGCTTGTTTTTCTGCCAGTTTTGATAACCCTGATACGCCAGATAACCCAAAGCCGCCACGGAGCCGACTTTGACCAGCGATTTGGCGGTTTTTTTCTTCATCAGCATGGACGCCAGTCCGCCGACTAAAGCGCCGCCGCCAAAAGAATTGAGCGGGCTGTCGGAAACGGATTTGCCGCTTTTTTGAACGGTTCCCAAGATTTGATTGAGCAGGTTGTTGAAGTTCATGATGATCCCCTCATGGTGGTCGGTTTGGGTCTGAAATGGAGGCTCGGGGTCGTCTGAAATCGGGATGGGGCGTTTCAGACGACCTGTTCACACAAGGCTCTTAACCGCGTACCCGCTCGATTTTCGCGCCGACTTTGCCGAGTTTTTTCTCGATGTGTTCGTAGCCGCGGTCGAGGTGGTAGATGCGTTCGACGATGGTTTCGCCGCCGGCGACCAAGCCTGCCATGACGAGGCTGGCGGAGGCGCGCAGGTCGGTCGCCATCACGACGGCGCCGGAGAGTTTTTCCACGCCTTTGACGAAGGCGGTGTTGCCTTCGGTGGTGATGTTCGCGCCCATGCGGTTGAGTTCGGGAACGTGCATGAAGCGGTTTTCAAAGATGGTTTCGACGACGCGGCTGTCGCCTTCGGCAACGGCGTTCATCGCCATAAACTGCGCCTGCATGTCGGTCGGGAAGCCGGGGTGGACGACGGTGCGGATGTCCACGGCTTTGGGACGTTGCTGCATGTCGATGGAAATCCAGTCGTCGCCCGCTTCGATGATCGCGCCCGCTTCGACGAGTTTGTCCAACACGGCTTCCATGGTTTTGGGAGCGGCGTTGCGCAGGACGACTTTGCCGCCGGTCATGGCGACGGCGCAGAGGAAGGTGCCGGCTTCGATGCGGTCGGGTACGACGCTGTGTTCGCAGCCGTGCAGCTCTTTTACGCCTTCGACGGTCATGGTTGATGTGCCGATGCCGCTGATTTTCGCGCCCATTTTGACGAGGCATTCCGCCAAGTCGACGACTTCGGGTTCGATGGCGCAGTTTTCGAGGATGGTCGTGCCTTCGGCGAGGGTTGCCGCCATCAGCAGGTTTTCCGTACCGCCGACGGTAACGACGTCCATGACGACGCGCGTGCCTTTCAGACGGCCTTTGGCTTTGACGTAGCCGTGTTCGATGGTGATTTCCGCACCCATGGTTTCGAGGCCTTTGAGGTGCTGGTCAACAGGGCGCGAACCGATGGCGCAGCCGCCGGGCAGGCTGACTTGGGCTTCGCCGAAACGCGCCAGCGTCGGGCCGAGCACGAGGATGGAGGCGCGCATGGTTTTCACCAGTTCGTAGGGGGCGCAGGTGTTGTTGACGGTGCCGCCGTTGATTTCGAATTCGTGAATGTTGTCGGTCAAAACGCGCGCGCCCATGCCTTGCAGCAGTTTTTGGGTGGTTTTGACGTCGGCGAGCATGGGTACGTTTTTCAGGCGCAGGGTGCCGGAGGTCAAGAGTCCGGCGCACATCAGCGGCAGGGCGGCGTTTTTCGCGCCGGATACGGTGATTTCGCCGTTGAGCGGGCCGTTGGCGGTGATTTTGAGTTTGTCCACAGTGTTTCTTTCGTTGTTAAGACAAGTCCCGACGGCGCTGCCGGCAGGACGGGATTCGTTTAGGTTCGGAATTATAAGGGATTTTGACGGTTTTTGCGGGCGGGCGGGGAGAATTCTTCCGAAGGGCGTTTACGGGGTACGAATGGTCGGAAGGGTCGTCTGAAAACTGTCGGGCGCAGCTTCGCAATGTCTGTTGGGATATTGTTGAAGCTTCGCTTTCAGACGACCTTTTTGCTGTGCGGCGGAATGGAGCCGCCGTTCCCCTCAAGCCTTGTCCGACAGGCTGTATCCGTCGGACAAGGATGGGCGGCGGGGTTATTCGGCACCGACGACGACAATGTGCAAATCTTCAGGTTTGACGCGGCGCTTCCAAGCGTCTTTGACTTGCGCCACGGTCAATTTGCCGATGGCTTTGGGGTAGGCTTCGAGATAGTCGTTGGGCAGGTTGTGATAACCGATGATGCTGAGGTATTTCACCAGTTTGGCGTTGGAATCGAAACGCAGGGGGAAGCTGCCGATGATGTTGGCTTTGGCTTGTGCCAGTTCTTCTTCGGTCGGGCCTTCTTCGATGAATTGTTTGATGACCGCCTGAGCCTGTACGAGCGAATCTTTGGTGTTTTTCTTCTGGGTGGAATAGGCGATGGTGAACATACCCGCTTCGGTCGCCGGTTCGAGGTTGCTGTATACGCCGTAGGTGTAGCCGTAACGGTCGCGCAAGACTTTCATCAGGCGGCTGTCGAAACCGCCGCCGCCGAGGATGTAGTTGCCGGCAACCAAGGCGTAATAGTCGGGGTCGTGGCGTTTAATCAGCGGCATACCGAGCAAGACTTGCGCCTGTTCGCCGGCAAACGGGATGTCGCGGCGTTGTGCCGGATTGGGTTTGACGGGCGGGACGGTGTGGGCGGCTTTGCTGCGGTCGGGCAGTCCGTTCAACACGTTTTTCACAAGCTGGTCGGCTTGTTTGCGGTTGATGTCGCCGACGATGGCGACGATGGCGTTGTCTTTGCCGTAGCGGCTGCGGTGGAACGCGCGGATGTCGTCAAGGTTGACTTTGCGGATGCTCTCCGCGGTGATGTTGGCGCCGCTGCCGTATGGGTGGTCGGGATAGGCAAGTTTGGTCAGGGCGCGTCCGGCGGTGAAGTCGGGGGTGGTTTCCTGTTGCTGGAGGGTGGTCACCGCCTCTTTTTGACGGCGGTCGAACACGGCGGGGTCAAAACGGGGGTGCGTCAGGGATTGGTTGAGCAGTCCGGCGGCTTTTTTGAGCGTTTCGGGGCGGCTCAGGCTGCGCAAGACGGCGGCAGAGCTTTCCTGTCCGCTGCTGCTGTCGATTTGGGCGGCAATATCGTCGGCGGCGGCATTAAAGGCTTCTTCGTCCAGCTTTTCCGTGCCGTCGGTCAGCAGGGCGGCGGTGAATTCCGCCACTTCGCTTTTGCCTTCGGGGTTGAACACGCTGCCCGCGCCTTTGAAGTTGACCTGCATATCGACGATGGGGTTGTCGTGTTGCTCGACCAAAAGGACTTCTGTGCCGTTGCCGGTGGTCCAGCGTTGGATGTCCACGCCTGCCTGCGCGGCGGTGGAGAAGGCGAGGGCTAATATGAGGGGAAGGGATTTCATCGGATATTCCTTTGCGGTTTAACCCGGCTGCCGGGGCGGAAGGGCGGTTTGGTGCCGTATTCCGCCCCGTTCCGAGTCATGTGCCACTTCGGGCGGGGTCGGTTCGGAGGTCGTCTGAAAACGGGAAAAGCGGTTTCAGACGACCCCTTGGGTCGGTTTATTTGGGTTGAGGCTTGTTTGCCGCCTGAACAATCGGGTGGTACAGGATTTTCGGATCGGGCATCACGACCACGGTCGCCAAGCGGTCGTCCGTCAGCAGCTGCGCGGCGGCCTGCACATCTTCGACGCTGACGGCTTTCAGGCGGCGGCGGATTTCCGCTTCGTCGCTGTATTCGAAGCCGCGCGCCTCCAGCCGCCCGATGATGGAAGCCTGTGCCTCCATAGAGTCGCGCTCGTAGATTTCGGACGCTTCCGACTGCGCTTTGATGCGGTTCAGCTCTTCGGCGCTGACCCCGTTTTCGGCGATGTCTTTCAATTCGCGGCGCAATTCGGCGATGACGGCATCGACTTCGACGTTGTCCGCCGGCATGGCGAAGATGCTGAACAACGGCATTTCACGGCTGATCAGGTCGTAACTTGCGCCCGTACTCAAAGCCATCTGTTTGCCGCGTATCAGGTTTTTATCCAAGCGGCTGGACGAGTTGCCCGACAAGATTTCCGACAGGACATCCAGCGCATAGGGCAGTCTGTCGTCCAGACTTTCCAATCCGGGGACGCGGTAGTTCAAGCTGACCAAGGGTTGGCGCGTGACCACCGAGGTCGTCTGAAAATTCACAGGTTCGCGTTTGAACGGTTCGTTGGCAAGCATATTGCGGTCGGGCTGCTGCTTGGCGGGAATGTTGCCGAACAGTTCCGCCGCGGTTTTGAGCGTCTTTTTGGCATCGACATCGCCGACAATCACCAAAACGGCGTTGTTCGGCGCGTAATATTGCCGATACCAGTCGCGCAAATCGTCGGCTTTGAGCGTGTGCAAATCATCCATATAACCGATGACCGCGGCTTTCATCGAAGGCAGCGTAAAGCTGTTCAGATACACCTGTTCCCACAGCTTGCCGTCCGCCGTGTCTTCCGTGCGTTGGCGGCGTTCTTCGCGGATGACGTTCATTTCATTTTGAAATTCTTCATCGCTGAAATTGAGGTTGTGCATCCGGTCGGCTTCGAGCTTCAACACTTCGGGCAGGTTTGCCGCCGCGATGTTTTCGTAATAAACCGTCTCGCTGCGGTTGGTGTAGGCATTGTTCTCTCCGCCCAAAGCGGCGACGCGGCGGTTGAATTCTCCCGAAGGTACGGCCTGCGTGCCTTTAAACATCATGTGTTCCAAGGCATGGCTCAAACCGCTTTTGCCCTGTTTTTCATCCACGCTGCCGACTTTATACCAAAGCTGCGACACGGCGACCGGCGCGCGGCGGTCTTCTTTCACAATAATCTTCAACCCGTTGGGCAGCGTTTGCGATACGGTCTGCGCCAGCGTGAGTACGGGCGCGGACAAAGCAAATATCAGGGCAAGATGGCGTAAGCTGTTCAATCTGGATTCCTCTCAGTCGGTCTGGCGCAGAGCAGGCTC
>CALDNV010000403.1:0-7228 GCA_937914605.1 uncultured Neisseria sp. | reverse complement strand
CTTTGAGCTAAGGCGAGGCAACGCCGTACTGGTTTAAAGTTAATCCACTATATATCAGTGTTGCAATTCGCGTTGTAAGGCTCTGCAAGCGGCATCGTTTTCGCCCATGCAGGAACGTTGCAGCGCCTCCAGCCGCTCTTGGCGTTTGGCTGCGCGGTCTTCCGCTGTTTGATTGCGCATTTCCTCTTCGGTTTCTTTGGCGTTGCGGCAGGCGTTGTCATAGCCGCCTTTGCAGGCTTTGCGGTAGAGTTCGAGGGCTTTGGGGTAGTCCATGCCCAGCCCGCTGTATGGGTCTAAATAGAGGTTTGCCAATACGTTGCAGCCCTTCATGTTTTTGCCGTCGCAGGCTTTTTTCAGCGGCAGGTAGGCATCGGCGGGGCTTTCCAGATAGTCGCGGGTCCAAATGCCGAGCGTGACGCAACTGTCGAGCTGGTTGCGCGTGCATTGCGTGATCAGGTTTTGATAGGCTTCGTCGTCGTAGTCTTCGGCGTATGCTGCCGGCAGCAGTCCGAGCAGAAGGGCGAACAGTAGGGAGGTTTTGGCGGTTTTCATGGTTTCTCAAGAACCTTTGTGCGGATAAGGGTTTGTCGGCGGTTTCGCAGTGTGAAGGCGGGAGCGATATCAACGTTAACCTATTCGGCTTTCCAAACGGGATTTGACTGCCGCCTAATCTGTTGCATCTTTGCAAAAGGTCGTCTGAAAACGTTCAGACGACCTTTGGGTTTTATTTGCAGGTTTTCATATTCAGGCTGCCGTAGCGGCCGACGATGTTGCGGATTTCCTGTGCGTCTTTTTCATCGACCGACATGAAGATGACGGTCATGCGGGAAACGCTGAGGGTGCTGTCGGCGGCGTTGCCTTTGTCGTCTTGTTCGACGATGCGCGCGCCGCCGAAACCTGCTGCGGACAGGCGCGAGATGAGGACTTGGGCGGAGGAGCGGCTTTTCATGACGCCGAGGCTGATTTCGCCGTTGTGGAGCGTGCCGTTGAAGCCTTTGTTGCCGAGGGCTTCGAGGCGGTTCATGGCTTCGCTGTCGGCGGGCAGCACGACGCGGAAGGTTTTGGCGGCGTGGTCTTTCGATGCGCCGCGTTTTTCTACGGTGCGGCTGGCGGCGTGCGGCCAACGGGTCAGCAGGCCTTTGATGCGGTGGTAGTCGTCTTCGTCCAGGGTAACGCTGGCGTTAGACGTACATTGGCGGGCGGCGGATGCGTTTTTGGCGGCAGGATTTTCGTTGGCGGCAGCATTCGGATTGGTGTTTTCGGCGGCGGCTTTTTCTTTTTCGCGGCGGGCTTTTTCTTCACGTTCTTTTTTTTCTTTTTCGCGGCGCGCCTGTTCCTCTTCTTCTTTTTTCTTGCGTTCGGCTATGGCTTCTTCGGATTCAGGCTCGGGCAGGTCGGCTTGTGTTTCGTCGGTTTGCAGCCAGTCGGGTTGCGCGTTGTCGGCAGGCGCGGGGGCTTGCTGCGGGCGCAGGGATTCGGGTTGGGCGAGTTCGTGGGCGCCGCCTTCTACGGGCGCGGCGTTGGGGGATTTGGCGTTGTTGAGGCGGTGCGTAATCATGCCGCCGAAGACGATGATGTTGAGTGCCACGAGGGCGGCGAAAAGCCATTTCATGAGTTGTTTTCCTTTTTTGTGTTCGGTTGCCGTTTCGGTGTGCGGGCGGTTTTGTGTTGTTATTGGTTGTGGCGGATCGGCGTCAAAGCCAATCGGCTGGAGTTTGCTGCGTCTGAAGGTCGTCTGAAAAGCAGTGTTGCGTTTCAGACGACCTTTTTGAATCTGCGCTACGGTATGGCTGCTTATTCGGGCAATTTATCAGGCTGTTCCTGCTCTTGCGCGACCCAGTTCAATAAGCCGTAAATGACGAGATTATCTACAATTTTTACTGTATTGTCCAAAACAAACTGCTTGGGCAGGGCGTTGACAACTTTGCTTGCGCCGCCGCCGGTGATGATGACGTCAACAGGTTTGCCTTCGCCCGTTTTTTGTTGCAGCCGCCCGTGCATCATGATGACGGCGCCGCAAACGGCATCCATCATGCCGCTGGTGATGGCGTTGGGCGTGGTGGTGGGGAAGGGGTACACTTTGCCGGCGGGGCGGTCGAGGTTGGCGGTTTTGGCGGCGAGGGCTTCTTTCATGAGGTGGAAGCCGGGCATGATGGTGCCGCCGAGATAGTGGTTGTCTTCGGTGAGTGCGTCGGTGGTTACGGCGGTGCCGCAGCTGACGACGACGCAGGCATTTTGGCTGAAACGGCGGCTGCCCAAGGCGTTGAACCAGCGGTCGGAGCCGTGTTCGGCGGGGTTGCGGTAGTGGTTGCGGATGCCGAGCGCCTGCGGCATGGAGGGCAGCCAGCGGACGGGCGCGGTCAGGTGGGTTTCGACCAGGGCTTTTTTGAGGTCGCCGCACACGGCGCAGCCGACGATGCGGGTGCGGTCGTCTGAACGCGCTGCCCATTCTTCGCCGAGCTTGCTCAAATCGCGGTACGGCGCACGGGTGACTTCGTTGAACACGCCGTTTTCCACCCATGCCCATTTGAGCTGGCTGTTGCCGCCGTCGAGCAGGAGGAGGCGTTCGGGCGGGCGCGGCGCGGCGGTGCGGGGCGTGTCGTCGGGGCGCAGGCTGATTTCGCCGCTGACGACGGTTTGTTCGCCTGCGGCTGTCATCAGGTGCAACGCGCCTTGCGCATCGACATTGAGTACGGTGCCTTCGTTTACGGTTTGCCCGTCGCGCAGGAGCAGGACGGGTTTGCCGTGGTCGCGGTGGGCGGTTTGGTATTCTTCAAGGAAGGGGGCGAACCCGTTTTGCGCGTATTGCGTCAGCACGACATTGAGTTCGCCCAACAATTTGTCCAACAGCGTTGAAGCGGGAATGCAGTGTGCGGAGGCGGTGCCGCGGGCAAGCTGCGCGTTGTGGAAGAGGGCTTGGACGGAGGCGGCGTTTTCGACTTCTTTGGGCAGGACGAAATTGATGCCTATACCGATGACGGCGGCGGTTTTGCCTTCGTTGCGGACGGTTTCGATCAGGATGCCGCCGAGTTTGTCCCTGTCGGCGACCAAATCGTTCGGCCACTTGATTTGTATGTCCAAACCCGATGCGGCTAAAGCGCGGCGGCAGGCGAGCGCGACGGCGGGGGCGAGCGAGCCGAGTTCGTGCTGCGGTTTGTCGAATACCCAGCCGAAGCTGAACATCAGGCATTCGCCCAGCCGGTGTGTCCACTTGCGTCCCTGCCGCCCGCGGCCTTTGGTTTGCAGATGCGCGACGCAGAGCGCTTTATGGGCTTGTTCGGGCGAAGTGCGCGCCAGATTCAGGATTTCGTCGTTGCTGGACGTGCATTCATGTTTTAAGGTCGTCTGAAAACCGCGTTCCGTGCCCAAACGCTGCAACGCTTCTTCGTCAAACAAGGCAAGCGGGCGCACGAGCCGCCATTGCCCGTCGTGCTGGCGCAGCAGTCCGCGGATGTGCGCGGGCATCTGTTGCCAAAAGCCGTTGAGCTGGTGCGGCTTCACGCCCGCGATACGCGCGAGATGGGAAACGTGTTGCGGCAGACCGTTGGCAAGTTCCGCCAAAACCCGACTGTGCGGCAGTTTCAGCGCGGTCATTTGCCGCCCTCGGCTGCGCGGATTTTTTCCAGCGTTTTCGTAGTGGAAGTCTGGTGCAGGAACGGAATGGAAAACACTTTGCCGCCGCGCGCCAGCGTTTCTTGCGCGCCGACGATTTTTTCGACCGGCCAGTCGCCGCCTTTAATCAGGATGTCGGGTTTGATTTGCTCGATCAACTCGGCGGGCGTGTCTTCGTCAAACCAAGTGACCAAATCCACGCTTGCCAATGCCGCCGCTACCGCCGCGCGGTTTTCCAGCGGATTGACGGGACGGTCGTCCCCCTTGCCCAAACGGCGCACGGACGCATCCGTGTTCAAAGCCAGCACCAACGCCGCCCCCGCCGACCGAGCCTGCGCCAGATAGGTAACATGCCCCCTGTGCAGAATATCGAAACAGCCGTTGGTAAACACCAGCGGGCGGGGAAGCGTGTGCAGTCGCTGCGCCAATTCTTCGGGCGGGCAGATTTTGCGTTCGAAATCGGGGAGGGACCAGTCAGACATAATCGGGATTCCGTCAGGGATAAACAGACAGGCGGTATGATACCGAAGCGGGCGGAAAAGGTAAATTTGAGGGGAGGGGAAGGGGTCGTCTGAAAAGGCGGAATTCGACAAAATTGCCACTTTGGCGTTGTCCCTGTATGCGGCGGTTTGTTCGGCATCACGTCATGCAACCATGAACGATGAGCTTGGAAATGGAAAAAGCCGGAATCTGCGGGAGACAGAATCCGGCTTGTCTAGGTCGTCTGAAAATGGCTGGGACATCCCCAAGGTTGGAAGGCGGTTCAACCCGGTTTCAGGTTTTCAGACGACCTTTTGTTCAGACGGTCAAACGATGAGTTTAATCGTCGTCGTAATCGTAGTAATCATCGTCCCAGTCGCGGTAGTGTTTGCGGTGGTGATGTTTATGTTTGTGTTTTTTGTAGTACGTATCGCGGTAGTACGGATCGCCGTAGCCGTAACCGTCGTAGCCGTAGTAGCGGGATTCGCGGTAACGGCGGTCACGCAAGGCGATATCGTTGTCTTTTTGATTCATTTTTTTATTGTGGTAGGCGTAGGCGTTGCCTGCCAAACCGCCCGCCACTGCGCCGATGATCGCGCTTTGTCCGTCGTTGCCCAACAAACCGCCCAAGGCTGCGCCTGCTGCTGCGCCGGCAAGGGTGGCTTTTTTCTGGTTTGCCGTGCCTCGCGCTTCCGCATGGATGGCGGGGAGGCTGAGGCTGGCGGCGAGCAATACCGCCATAAGTGGTTTCATGGTCATTGTTTCTTCCTTTCGTGAAACACGGCAGATGCCGGAGTTATAGTGGATTAAAATAAAAATGAGACAAGGCGGCAACGCCCGCCGTGTACGGGTAGTACATAAGGGCGTTGGCAACGCCGTATCATTGCAATTTTAATCCACTATATTTTCATTATAATCAGCCCTTTGTTTACCTTCGCCCGCCTGTGGAAAATTAGCGTAAACAAATGTTGCTTTTGTTCGGTACGGTTACTCGGCTGATAGACGGAAAGCTTGGTCTGTCTTGGATTTGGCGGTAATAAAACGCCCCGAAGCCGCAATGCGGTTTCGGGGCGTTTGGGTTTCAGACGACCTGTGCGGTGTCTGCAACACTTGTTGGAAAAAAGCCTATTCTTCAGGCAGCCGCCATACGGACAGAATGAATCCGCCCCAGATGACGACGAGTGCGATAATCATCATGACGATGGCCGAGGTACTCATTCTTTGTCTCCTTGTTCATGTTCGTGTTCGTCTTTGACGTTGAAGTTTTGACCATGCTTCCAAGGCAGAAGCGACAGCACCACGGAGATGACAATCAGACCGATCGACATGCCCCAGCCGAAGATATTGAGGAAATCACTGGGATATTTCGAGTAGTTTTCTTTAAGCAGGCCGATTGTGTCTTGGTACAACATATAGCCGAGCATGGCAACAGTAAAGATGACGCTGGCAGTCCAAATCGCACCGACGCGGACGGAGGAGAGCGCGTTCAGGTGGTTGCGCAGCTCGGGCAGTTTGCGCAGGACGATGATGGCCAAAACATAGACGAAGCCGGCGGCGACGATGCCGTAGGTGTTGACGAATTTGTCCAAGACGTCCAAAACGGGCAGGCCGGTGGTCGTGCCGAAGAGCAGGGTGGAGATAATGCCCATCGGGATGCAGACGAGCAGGGTAGCGTTGACGCGGCCGATGTTCAATTTGTCCTGAATGGCGGCAACGATGACTTCGACGATGGAAATCATCGAGGTAATGCCTGCGAATACCAGCGAACCGAAGAACAATACGCCGATCAGTGCACCCATCGGAGCTTGGTTGATGATGGTCGGGAAGGCGATGAAAGCCAAACCGATGCCGCTGGAAGCAACTTGACTGACGGCTTGTCCATTGGCTTGTGCCATAAAGCCCAGCGCGGCGAATACGCCGATGCCGGCGAGCAATTCAAAGCTGCTGTTGGCAAAGCCGACAACCAAGCCGGTACCGCCCAAGTCGGTTTTTTTCTTCAGGTAGGAGGAGTAAGTCACCATGATGCCGAAGCAGATGGAGAGTGAGAAGAAAATCTGACCGTATGCGGCGACCCAGACTTTGGGATCGGAAAGTTTCGACCAGTTGGGCGTAAACAGAGCGTCCAAGCCCTTGGCCGCGCCCGGCAGCGTCAGCGAGATGCCGACCATGATGATGAACATAATCAAAAGCAGCGGCATGAAAAACGACGATGCGCCTGCCACGCCTTTTTGTACGCCCAAAGCCATGATGATGCAGGTAAACAGCCATACGCCAATCAGCGGGCCGACGACTTTGCCGACAAAATCCAAGCCTAAGGCTTCAGGGCCTGCCATGTTTAAGAAGTCTTTAAAGAAAAATGCCTGCGGATCTGCGCCCCATGCCGCGTTCAGCGAGTAATACGCGTAGCTTGCCGACCAGCCGATGATGACTGCGTAGTAGATACAGATGATGATATTGGCCATGACGTTCCACCAGCCCACAGGCTCGAACCAGCGGCCGAGGCGGCGGAAAGCCAGCGGTGGCGAGCCGCGGTAGCGGTGGCCGATGGCGTAGTCGATCAGCAGCAGCGGGATGCCCGCAGTTAAGAGCGCGACCAGATAGGGTAGGAGGAACGCACCGCCGCCGTTTTCGAAGGCGATGTAGGGGAAGCGCCAAATGTTGCCCAGGCCGACGGCAGAACCGATGGCGGCAACCATAAACGCGCGGCGGTTGCTAAACGTCGCGCGTTCGTTTGTTTTGGAATCAGACACGTTGATACCTCTTGCTTTGATGTGGTATGAAAACAGCCGCTTGGCGGCTTACGGTTATAGAAATGAGGTCTGACAGGGGTAATGTCGTCTGAAAAAACAGTCGGCTTGTGGCCTTTGTTTACAATCTATGGCTGTATCGTAAAAAAATTTAACAGGCTTGGCAAGTGGGGGAAACGGATTTTTTAGCTGTATTTCAGGCAGTTTGGGGAAGATGAGGGAAGATGGGATTCAGGATGGGGGGCGTTTTTTCAGACGACCTGTTTTTTCAAAGGGGGTATTTATAGTGGATTAACTTTAAATCAGGACAAGGCGACGAAGCCGCAGACAGTATAGATAGTACGGAACCGATTCACTTGGTGCTTCAGCACCTTAGAGAATCGTTCTCT
>CALDNV010000402.1:0-2132 GCA_937914605.1 uncultured Neisseria sp. | reverse complement strand
TCTCTAAGGTGCTGAAGCACCAAGTGAATCGGTTCCGTACTATCTGTACTGTCTGAGGCTTCGCAGCCTTGTCCTGATTTAAATTTAATCCACTATAGTACCGCTCATTCCCTCATTATGTGAAGTTTATTGGATAGAAAAAGGTCGTCTGAAAAACCGATTCGGATTTTCAGACGACCTTTGTTTGAATCGAAAGCTTGTTTATTCGATGACTTCTTCGGTTGTCGTGCTGCGGTAGGTAGAGCCGTTGAACGTCGGCATAGGCGGGGGCAGCAGGTTGTTGAGGGTTAAGGCGGCGGGGTTCAGGGTAGGGTAGCCGCTGAAGGTTACGGTGTAGCCGCCGTTGGCGGTGCTGTGGATTTTGGCATGTGCGCCTAAGGGGAAGGTGCTTTTATTGGTGATATGTCCAAAGGGGAAGCCTGTCAGGACAGGGACTTTGGCGGTGCGTGAGACGTGGTTGACGACGGCGGAGAAGTCGTAGCTTGAGTCGTATACGTCGCGGATGGTGCCCATGCGGAAGTCGCCGAAGATGATGGCGCGTTGTTTTTGCAGGATGCCTGCAAGATAAAGCGTGTTCAACATGCGTTCGATGCGGTAGGGTTGCTCGCTGACGTCTTCGACGAACAGGATGCCGCCTTGGATGTCGGGCATATAGGGCGAGCCTGCGAGGGAGGCGAGGACGCTGAGGTTGCCGCCCCATAAGGTACCTTCGACGTTGACGTTGGCACGTTGGATGGCGGGAACGTCGATAATGTTGACGTTGTTGGTGGTGCCGCGGATGAACGAATCCATGGTGAAGACGCTGGGTTCGGGTTTGCCGAATTCGCTGTAAACCATAGGGCCGGCGAAACTTGCCATATTGCCTTTGGCGAGCAGGGCGAGTTGGACGGCGCAAACGTCGCTGAAGCCAAAGAACAAAGTGCCGCGTTCGCGCATTCTGGCGCCGAGTGAGGCAAAGTCGATTTGCGGCAGGATGCGTGCCGCGCCGTAGCCGCCGCGCAAACCCATGAGGACTTTGGGTGTTTCAACGCGGCCGGTGGCGACCTCTTGGAAGTCGGCGGCACGTTGGGCGTCGGAGCCGGCGAAGCGTTGATAGCGTCGGCTGCCTGCTTGTTGGTTGGTCACGGTAAAACCTGCGTTATAGAGGCGGGTCAAGCCTGCGTTGACGCGGTTGGGGTCTTCGGCAAAGCCGGAAGGGGCGACGACGCGGAGGAGGTTGTCACCGGAGCGTGGGGGATGGTTGGTTTTGGGCTGCACGGGTTGGGCTTTCGCTGTGTTGCCGGTTTGAGTGGACGGGGTAACGGTCATACCGGTGCCGCAGGCTTGCAGCAGTCCGGCTCCGGCTGCGGCGGAGCAGGCGCGGAGGAAATGGCGGCGGGAGGTTTGCCAGGTCATATGGTTTCCTTTGGTTGGGTTTCAGACGACCTTTTCGGCAGGGGTCGTCTGAAAATCGGTTGATATGCGGTATCCGATACGCTTATTGAGGTCGTCTGAATGTTACGCCAGCAGGGCTTTGATTTGTTCCGTCCAGTTGTCCGGCAGGGTCATGCCGTGTTCGCGGACGGAGGCTGCCCAAATTGGGGCGGGAAAGTTGGCATCGTTTTCAAAGCGGGCGATGACGTGCCAATGCAGATGGGGGACAACGTTGCCCAGGCTGGCAAGGTTGATTTTGGCGGGGCGGAACACTTGGCGCATGGCGGCTTCGACTTTATACACCATTTCCATGATTTCGGCACGTTCGGCGGCTGAAAGGTCGGTCATCTCTGCGATGTGGTCGTTCCAGATGACGCGGCAGAATGCCGGGGCTGCGGCTTCGTTGTGGACGGCGATAACGCGCAGGTTTGGGGTTTGCAGCAAAATGTCTTCGTTGTCTGCGGTGCAGATGGGGCAGGTCATGGGTTTTTCTTTCTGAGTCTGAATAGGAATCGGATGATTTCAATCAGGATTTTTAGAACGAGGTAAATGGCAGTCAGAGATATGAATGTGAAAAGCCACGGTTTAGGTATAAACCACCAAAATAAATAGGCGGGCGTGATTAAGTCGTCACATTCTTCGGCACTCTCAATGTGATCGCACAAGCCAAAGCGAAAAAAATCATCGACATCATGAAAGGGCGAATAGGCGAACATAAG
>CALDNV010000401.1:0-1625 GCA_937914605.1 uncultured Neisseria sp. | reverse complement strand
CTTTGAGCTAAGGCGAGGCAACGCCGTACCGGTTTAAAGTTAATCCACTATATTTTGAAGGCAAGTGGCGTTGTGTTCTGCCGATATCGGTATCGTTTCCTTTGAATTTGAACCAAACCAGGCTGTATACTTTATGACTTGCCGCTGCTCATACCACAACAAGGAAATCTATGGATTGCTGGGAAATTCTGCACATTGCGCCTACCGGTGACGAACGTGCCATCAGGCGCGCTTATGCGAAGCTGTTGAAATCGACGCGTCCGGACGATGACGCGGAGGGATATCAGCGGCTGCGCGAGGCATTTGATGAGGCTTTGTCGCGTTCTCCCTACATCGATGAGGAAGAGGACGCAGACGATTGGTCTTGGGATCATGCCGATAACGATGAGGCGGATGTTTCAGACGACCCTGATGAAGCACAGACTGAATATGTTGACGAGGAGGCGGCAGAATATGAATCGATCCAAGCCTATCCGCACGATACATGGAAAGACGTAGAAACAGACCGTATTGAAGAAACTGATGTTTCAGACGACCCCTACGGATATAGCGGCGCAACTGCCGAGGCTTATTCATACCATGGATACGATGGCGTAGATGCGGATTATATTTTGGCGGAAATCGGACGCATTCAAGATGAAGGGAAAAGTGAGGCGTTGGAACGCTCCTGGCCCGACATCCGCGCTTTATTGGACCGGCTGCCTTTGGGCGAATCGGAATATATTGCTTGGGATTTTTTGGATTTTCTGCGCGATCGGTATATTTCGAATATCATCGTATGGGCGCAATGGGCGTCTTATTTCCGCTGGCACGAGAGCCGCGAAGTTCTCCACCGTATGAGCACGGACGAGCTGGAGTGGGTTTATGACTGCATCAATGCGGCAGAAGTTTTATCTGACAACACCAATGGCAAATTTCCGCTCTTGCACAGCTTGAACCGTCTGACCGAGCAAGGGCGCGATATGCGGGCAACGGTGAATGCGTTTTTCCTGAATACGGCTTTACAGGAAGAAATATCGCCATCCGTACGCACAGCGCTGATGAGGCGAAAGACAAAACTGACGTCTGTTTTACAGAAAGCGCAATCATGGCGGCAGATGCGGATTGTGCTGCCGATTGTGGCGATATTCGTCGCCATGTTTACAGCGGCAGCCAATGACGCTTTATCCGCCTATATCGAGGCGTATTATTCGTTGGCCCTCGTCTCCACCCTCACGCTGGCGCTCTTGTGTTTCTTGGTCAATGTCTGCCGAAGCATATTTTTCACATGGCTGCCGTCTCTCTACAAACTCTTCACGGCGACTTTTGTGTTTAAAAAAGCGGCGATTGTACGCGCTTTCGTATTGCCTGTCGTGATGACCGCCGTGTGCCTGACCCCGACCGGTTCGGTAATGTTCTTCCTGCTGACCGTACTCGCATGGATATATTCATGGTGTACCTTTTTCTCCTACATCAAAAGCGAACGGAGTATTGTCGGCGGTCTGACGGTCAATCTGTCCTTGATGTCCATGTTGCCGATAATCAATGTGATAAACAAACACTTGGAGCAAACGGCGGGCAACTCGGTATTGCTTATCCTGACGGCTTTGATGATATTGTTGTGGTTCAACACCAATCTGTATCTA
>CALDNV010000400.1:0-3040 GCA_937914605.1 uncultured Neisseria sp. | reverse complement strand
ATGCTGAACCGTGCGCCGACCCTGCACCGTTTGGGTATTCAAGCGTTTGAACCTATCCTGATTGAAGGTAAAGCCATTCAGTTGCATCCGTTGGTATGTGCCGCGTTTAACGCCGACTTTGACGGTGACCAAATGGCGGTACACGTTCCATTGAGCTTGGAAGCGCAAATGGAAGCGCGCACCCTGATGCTGGCTTCAAACAACGTATTATCTCCTGCAAACGGTGAACCGATTATCGTACCTTCCCAAGACATCGTATTGGGTCTGTACTACATGACCCGCGACCGCATCAATGCCAAAGGTGAGGGCAGCCTGTTTGCTGATGTGAAAGAAGTGCATCGTGCATACCATACCAAACAGGTTGAGCTGGGTACGAAAATCACCGTACGTCTGCGCGAATGGGTGAAAAACGAAGCCGGTGAATTCGAGCCTGTCGTTACCCGCTACGAAACGACTGTCGGTCGTGCATTGTTGAGCGAAATCCTGCCTAAAGGCCTGCCGTTCGAATACATCAACAAAGCGCTGAAGAAAAAAGAAATTTCCAAGCTGATTAACGCATCGTTCCGCTTATGCGGTTTGCGCGATACGGTTATCTTCGCCGACCACTTGATGTATACCGGTTTCGGATTCGCAGCCAAAGGCGGTATTTCCATTGCTGTTGACGACATGGAAATTCCGAAAGAAAAAGCAGCCTTGTTGGCTGAAGCCAATGCCGAGATTAAAGAAATCGAAGACCAATACCGTCAAGGTTTGGTCACCAACGGCGAACGCTACAACAAAGTGGTGGATATTTGGGGTCGTGCCGGCGATAAAATTGCTAAAGCGATGATGGACAACTTGTCCAAGCAAAAAGTTATCGACCGTGACGGCAACGAAGTCGATCAAGAGTCATTTAACTCCATCTATATGATGGCAGACTCCGGTGCCCGTGGTTCTGCGGCTCAGATTAAACAGTTGTCTGGTATGCGTGGCTTGATGGCAAAACCAGACGGCTCGATTATTGAAACGCCGATTACCTCAAACTTCCGCGAAGGTCTGACTGTATTGCAATACTTTATTGCGACCCACGGTGCGCGTAAGGGTTTGGCGGATACCGCATTGAAAACCGCGAACTCCGGTTACCTGACCCGTCGTCTGGTAGACGTAACTCAAGACTTGGTCGTTGTTGAAGACGATTGTGGTACTTCAGACGGCTTTGTTATGAAAGCGGTCGTACAGGGCGGTGATGTGATTGAAGCATTGCGCGATCGTATTTTGGGTCGTGTTACCGCGTCTGACGTTGTCGATCCGTCAAGTGGCGAGACCTTGGTTGAAGCCGGTACGTTGTTGACTGAAAAACTGGTGGATATGATTGACCAATCCGGTGTCGATGAAGTCAAAGTCCGTACTCCGATTACTTGTAAAACCCGCCATGGCTTGTGTGCACACTGTTACGGTCGCGACTTGGCACGCGGCAAACTGGTCAATGCCGGTGAGGCAGTCGGCGTGATTGCCGCTCAGTCTATTGGTGAACCGGGTACCCAGTTGACCATGCGTACGTTCCACATCGGTGGTGCGGCATCCCGTGCGGCAGCAGCCAGCCAAGTTGAAGCCAAATCCAACGGTACCGCACGATTCAGCAGCCAAATGCGTTATGTTGCCAACAACAAAGGCGAATTGGTTGTCATCGGACGCTCTTGCGAAGTCGTTATCCATGATGACATCGGTCGTGAACGCGAACGCCACAAAGTGCCTTACGGTGCTATCTTGATGGTTCAAGACGGTGAAGCCATTAAAGCCGGTCAAACGTTGGCAACCTGGGATCCGCATACCCGTCCGATGATTACCGAACACGCAGGTTGGGTGAAATTCGAAAACGTGGAAGAGGGCGTAACCGTTGCCAAACAAACTGACGATGTAACCGGTTTGTCTACCTTGGTGGTTATCGACGGCAAGCGCCGCTCCGGCAGCGCATCCAAACTGCTGCGTCCTACTGTAAAACTGTTGGATGAAAACGGTCTGGAAATCTGCATTCCAGGTACCTCCACCCCGGTATCTATGGCATTCCCTGTGGGTGCAGTGATTACCGTGCGCGAAGGTCAGGAAGTTGGTAAAGGCGACGTATTGGCGCGTATCCCGCAAGCCTCTTCCAAAACCCGCGACATTACCGGTGGTCTGCCACGCGTTGCCGAGTTGTTTGAAGCACGCGTGCCGAAAGATGCAGGTATGTTGGCAGAAATCACTGGTACCGTTTCATTCGGTAAAGAGACTAAAGGCAAACAGCGTCTGATTATCACTGATGTAGACGGCGTAGCATACGAGACTTTGATTTCTAAAGAGAAACAAATTTTGGTGCATGACGGTCAAGTGGTAAACCGCGGTGAAACCATCGTAGACGGAGCGGTTGATCCGCATGATATTCTGCGTCTGCAAGGTATCGAAGCACTGGCGCGTTATATCGTTCAAGAGGTGCAAGAGGTTTACCGTCTTCAAGGTGTGAAGATTTCCGATAAACACATCGAAGTCATCATCCGTCAGATGCTGCGCCGTGTGAATATTGTCGATTCAGGTGAAACCGAATTCATTACCGGTGAGCAAGTCGAACGCGGTGATGTCATGGCAGCCAATGAAAAAGCTTTGGAAGAAGGCAAAGAACCGGCACGTTACGAAAACGTATTGTTGGGTATTACCAAAGCCTCCTTGTCAACCGACAGCTTTATTTCTGCCGCATCGTTCCAAGAAACGACCCGCGTTCTGACCGAAGCCGCCATTATGGGCAAGCAAGACGAGTTGCGCGGTCTGAAAGAGAACGTAATCGTAGGTCGTCTGATTCCTGCCGGTACCGGTTTGACCTACCACCGCAGCCGCCGCCAGCAATGGCAGGAAGCAGAGCAAGAAGCTTCCGAAATCGAAGCAACAGATGAATAATCCGTAGGATGTTTGTTTAAAAGAAAACCGCAAGGCAATATCACTTGCGGTTTTCTTTTTCAGACGACCTGTGTGGATTATAGTGGCTTAACTTTAAACCAGTACGGCGTTGCCTCGCCTTGCCGTACTATCT
>CALDNV010000399.1:0-36574 GCA_937914605.1 uncultured Neisseria sp. | reverse complement strand
GTAGAAAGGCACATCAGCCTTTAAGAATGAATGAAGATTAACCATCAAGCCTTCACCATGCCGGATTACAGTCCACGCAACCTACTCCCCCAAGCAGGTAATCTTGCCAACCTTTTCTCCGTCAGGTTCGATTTCTGCTACATGATCTCCATATTTATCATCCCAAAAGAAACGCCCGTTTTTCTCATACCAAGGTTCGCCCAGTACATACCAAGCCTTGTCCAAACTGTCACCGGAGCGGATGGTTTAGCATGTTGCTTTACTCTTAAATGCACTCATCATGCAAGCATCATGTTGACGGCAATCGGGATTCATGCACCTGCCTTTGTCTTCATTCCAATAGCGATCCATTAATTTACAAGCTATCAGATTGTAGTCATAAGCGTAAATGCCGAATCCTGTCAGCAACAGCGCGGCTATACCGAAGCGTTTGAGACGTGGCGTCAATTTCATATTTACTTCCCCAAAATAAAAAGGTCGTCTGAAACGCCCTACCCTTCACGATATGCACACACCCAGCGGTCGGTTTTTTCCGAAAGCGCCTCAAGATAGGCAGCTAGGGTATCGTATTGTGCCGCTGCGCTGTCCAAGCGGTTGATGTCCCGGCGTGTCTGCTCGCCGTCAGGCATTTCGTCGATGTACCAGCCTATGTGTTTGCGGGCGATGCGCACGCCGGCGACTTCGCCATAAAACGCGTGCATGGCGCGGATGTGGTTCAAAATGGTGTCGTTGCATTCTGCCAAGCTCAAGGCAGGCGGCAAAACGCCGTGTTCGGCATAATGTTTCAAATCGCGGAAGAGCCACGGCCTGCCTTGTGCGCCGCGCCCTATCATGATGCCGTCGGCGGCGGTTTGTTTGAGGACGGCGGCGGCTTTTTGCGGCGAAGTGATGTCGCCGTTAACCCAAACGGGGATGTTCAGACGACCTTTGGTTTCGGCAATCAGATCATAAGCTGCTTCGCCTTTGTACATTTGCGTGCGTGTGCGTCCGTGGACGGCAAGGGCGGCAATGCCGCAATCTTCGGCGATGCGGGCGATGGCAGGCAGGTTTTTATGATCGTCATGCCAGCCTAAACGGGTTTTGAGGGTAACGGGAACGTCCACCGCGCGGACGACGGCTTCGAGAATGGCAGCAACCAGCGGCTCGTTTTGCATCAGCGCACTGCCGGCTTGAACATTGCAGACTTTTTTGGCGGGACAGCCCATGTTGATGTCGATAACCTGCGCCCCGAGGCTGACGTTGTAACGCGCAGCATCCGCCATCTGCTGCGGATCGCTGCCGGCAATCTGGACGGCAACAATGCCGCCCTCATCGGCAAAATCGCTGCGGCGCAGGGTCTTTTTGGTATTTCTAAGCGTCGGGTCGCTGGTCAGCATTTCGCACACTGCCCAACCCGCGCCAAAATCTCGGCAAAGTCGGCGGAAGGGCTTGTCCGTAATGCCCGCCATCGGGGCGAGTGCAATGGGATTGTCGATAATGTAGCCGCCGATGCGCATGGTCAAACCGCCGTATGAAAAGGGCTGCCATTGTACAATTTTTAAGCAGGGTTTCCAATGGGATTTACTTTGACGGATAGGAAAAAAGGTCGTCTGAAAGTTCAGACGACCTTTATTTTCCATTTACCTTGCTATTTTACTAAGTCGGCTATACCTGCCAAAATCAATGCGGTAAAGATAGAGACTGAACTCCCTATCATCAGAGAAAATAAGTTAATCAAACCCGACAACGCGCCCGTAAGAAGCAAAGCCAAAACAATCCATGTTCCATAAGGTTCGATTTGACGAAACTTCATAGACCATTTTGCATTGAGGAAAGAGTCAAGAATGACGCCACCATCGAGCGGCAAAATCGGAAGCAGGTTAATGACGATCAAAACTATATTGATTGTCATACCAAACTGGGTCATGATCATTAATGGGTCAACATACGCCTCTGGGACAGCGCCACCTAAAAACGAGAGCATCGCCCAGAAATACACCAGAATCAGATTGGTTACCGGACCGGCAACGGCAATCCATCTCCGCGCGCTGCGCACATTCTTAAAATTGCGGGCATTAATCGGTATGGGGCGTACCCAGCCGTAAACAAACGGTGTTAACGCCAGGCTCAACGCAGGTACGATGATTGTTCCTATCAAATCGATATGCGCCATCGGATTTAATGTCAACCGTCCGAATTGTAATGCGGTGGGGTCGCCACAGCGATAAGCAACATAACCGCGTGCAATCTCACGCATGACCAAGGAAAGCATCACCGGTGGGATAGCAAGCAGCACATAACTGAAATCAAAGTTTCCAAACATAGTTTTCCTTAAAAAGGTCGTCTGAAAAACTCAGACGAAATGCACCAAGGGCGCATCGTAGGTAAACACTGTCAAATTTGCAATAAGCAGGCCGCTCGAGAATCTCGGCGGCCTGTCGGCAGATGATTATTCTTCAGTTGCTGAATGTTCTTCAGTATTTTCTTCGGAATCAGTTTCTGCCTCTGGGTCATAACCCGATGGCAACAATAATCTAGATATGATAGGTACTGTCAACTCTTTTATGTCGATGACTTTTTCGCTTGCAGGCTTAAACTTGAATACGGGTTTGCCGTAATTGTGGTAAATACTTTCCATAACGATGTTCAACGCCTGAGTGTTGCTTTTGCTGTTGACCTGCGTATAAATACGCGTTGCCAACAATCTGCCTTTTCCATTCAGATAGTAGTCATAATAGAGAGGCATGCCGACCATCTTTTCAAAGCCGGAGTGCATTGAGAGGCCTTTCTCTTTTGTACTGTCTATAAACTCGCCAAAGAATTTTTCAACTTTCTCGTAGCCTTCAGCTGTAGAGCCTTCCTCCGGTTTTTTCTTCAGAGCATCAAATTCTTTTTTGAATTCTTTAGCGAAAGCGTTGATAAAGAGCGGGTCATATTCGTCTTTATGGGTGTAATGGATGCGGTATTTTGCTTTGTTTTGCTTACCGAATTCATCCATATTTTCAAGGCGGTATGCCTCAGCAGGAGCAGCTTTGCTGGCTTCAATATAGGCTTTGAATGCCGCCTTTGCTGCATGACGCAAAGGAATGCCTTTTACCATCTCTTCATCTTTGAGCTGGATACTTATTGGTTGCTCTTCAGCCAAACGCTTACGGATCTCTTCGCTCGTAAAGATGCTCATAATCATCGAACTGAGCAATGGCTGGTCAATAGTCAGACTGAGATTTTCACCATCAATCAGCATGGGAGATTGGATATTCAATTGCTCATTGCGATGGTTAATGGAAATAGCGGGAATCCATTCGGCTTTTTTGGCAGGCAGGTCAATGGCTATATGCGATTTCAAACGCACACCTTCCAAATAACGTCCGACAACCGGATATTCTTGCCACTTATCGATCATTTCAGGGAACCATTTATCATTATCGGTGTCCAGCAAGGCTTCTTTCAGCTTGGTCTGATCTTCTTCCGAAAGCTCGATTCCGTCTTCGTTCAATTCTTTGACTTGTTTGTCAAGTTCGGCTTGATCCTTCTTTGTTTCTTCCAAACGGGCTTTCTTCTCGCTTTCCGGCGCTACTCCTGCTTCGGCAGTAGAAGTATGAAACTTCACTTCGCTATCAATGTTATAGCTGTAATCATCCGTATAGACGCGATCAAGGGAAATTGCCATCATTTCATGGGCAGATTTGTTTTCAAGGCTGCTGCATGCGCTCAAACCAAATGCCGCCGCCAATACTAGACAAAACGTCTTTTTCATTTACTGTTCCTTAAAAAAACAATCCAATGGGAATGTAAATGACTTTTAACACAAATAATTTAATGTGACAACATCATTGTATTGTTCGGTTTCTAAAAACGCTGAAAGGTCGTCTGAAACGGCAATTTACCGTTTCAGACGACCTTTTAAACACCATTACAAAATGCCGTTATGGTAAGTCTGATCATCAATCATGGTCGGATATTTCGGGTGGTTGGCATAAACAGTATCGTGGATTGCTTCAACTTTGTTATGCACATGACCCAATACATCAGAAAGCGCAATGTCCTTACCGGTTGTATTCACATCTTTCAATTGGTCGCCATTATGGGTATTGCTGCCGGCAAAGGTATCGATATCAGCCTCATGTTTCAACCAAGTCGCATACAGTTTGCCTTTGATGTCGGTATGCAGGGTATTGTTGGCAACATTCAACGTGGCTTTTCCTACACCGTCACCGGTACTGTTGACATCCACAATGGCATCGTTCAGTTTGCCGTGGAGGGACAACGTATTGTTGGTCACGTTGTACTCTTTGGCATTGGTACGCATATAGGCGAATTCACGATAACCGGCCGACTCTTCGCGAACGGTAATATTGTTGTTGTTTAACGTTATCGAACCATGCAGGGGAACATCCGAGCGGTGTTCTTCAAAATAGAACGGCACGGCTCCCGGTGCAATTTTTCCGATATTGGCAGTATTGTCGCTGATATTGATGGTGCCCGTACCGATACCGTCGTGTTTGCTGACATGATCATATGTGTTGTTAATCACTGCCATCAGGTATTTGGTGGACTCACCGTCGATTTTGTTGTCGGTAATATTCAGCGTGTAATTCATTTTGTTTTCATGGTTACGGAATTCGATGCCATAAGTTTGGATGTGGTTTTGGTACACTGCCAAATTTTTAATGGTATTGCCGCTGATGTCGTAATAACCTTTATCCGCCGTATGCAAATCGCGCAATTGGGTATTGGTTTGCACTTGGATGCCGGAATACATGTGGTAATACCTACCTAAATCATCGTCCATATAAAGACGGAAATTCGGATCTTGCGTAATAACGTTGTCTTTAATTTTCACGTTATCCATGGAAAATTGGCGGTTGTAGGCAGCGATACCATACAGACGGTCGCCATTTAAGACATTGTTTTCGATAACAATACCGGTACCATCATGCACATCCAAACCTTTACGGTAGTTATGATCGGTCGTATTGTTGCGGAAAGTAATGCCGTAGTTGTAGCTGCCTGCCATGGCTGTCATGCCATAACCTGTACCGCCATCAGCCTCGTGACCGTTCCACTCCAATCTATTGCCTTCGCCGACAAAGTTCTTTTGATATCCGACCATCGCGCCGGCAACACGGTTGTGGTGCAGATAGGAGTCGACAATACGGTTATTCTCACCCAAAGGCAGATGGTCATATTGTTCGTTGATCTCACCGCTTTGGACGCGCGCTTTGTAAGTTTGGCTCTTACCTGCTTCCCGAACCAATGCATCAGTCGATGTAAACATTACACCGGCACGGTTGACTCCGGATACTTCGACTTTGCTGATTAAAGTATGGTCGGCATCGTTGACCAAAATGCCGCTGACTTTACCGAAATAGCTCAAGCCCTTCCGGTAAAAGTCCGGATTGGTATATTTAACAGAAAGATTCGCAATCGTTTTATGGCTTTGTCCATCCACCAAAATACCGGCAAATGCGCGAATATCATCGTGATTGGTATTGGGGTTGAACACACCGACCTGCGCTTTATCAAAGGTGATCAGCGTTTTGCCCATGCCCGAACCAAAAATACCTTTGACCCCTGAATTATTGCCATTGATGACAATTTGATCGGAAATATAGTAAGTACCGTCCATGAACAGCATGGCTTTTTCTTTGTGTGCCGCAGTCAATGCCGCTTTGATGGCTGCCAAGCTGTCTTTTTTCCCGGTAGGATCTGCGCCAAAATCATTGACGTCGATGTATCTGCCAAATTCTTTCGATTGATGAACGGTGTAGTTGGAAACCTCCTCTTCTTTTACTTCATCTTGATGATTGGCTTGATGTTCGGCCTGTCTGGCAGTATGGGCTTCATTGGATTTTGAAGTATTGTGTCGAGCCGTTTCTTTATTGTCACCAGCCTGATTGTCTTCATGTTTGTGGGCAACCGTTACCGCTGGTGCTGAATGCGCCGCTTTACCGTTGGTTTGATGATGGTGTGCAACATCATTTTCAGTATGTTGCGCTTTCTCGGCAGCCTGTTTTTCAGCCAGGATTGCTTTGGTTTTAGCGGCAATTTCCGCTTGTTTGGCTGCATGTGCGGCTTTTGATTTTTCTAATGCTTCAGCCTGTCTTGCAGCCGATGCTGCTTTGGCTTTTTCCAAGGCTTCGGCTTGACGTACTGCAGCGGCGGCTTTTGCCTTTTCCATAGCTTCTGCATGTCTTGCAGCGGCGGAGGCAACAGCTGCCTGTCTAGCAGCTTGGTATTTTGCCATGACCTGCTCTTTGGCTGCTTGAGCTTCTGCCTGTTTGCGTGCAACGACATCAGCACGGAGAACCTGAGACATGATGGCCATTTCTTTGCTGGTTAATTTACTGCGGTCGGCAACCGGCGCCGGTTTGGTATTTTTTGAAGTATTGACTGCGGCAGTATCGGCAGAGGGCGTATGTTGCAGACCAAAAATTTTATCCTGTCCCCTCAATTGTTTAGGGAGGGCTGCTGCCAGATTCAGACCGCCAAAAGAATGGTCGTAAATCAATTTATTCAATGCAGAAGGAGCATGGCCGGCATGATCTTGGCTTGCGGCTACTGCATGATTAGATTGAGAAGTTTGACTTTTAGTGTGAACTCTTGTTTGTCCGAGATTGAAGAAAGAGTACGTGGTTTTAGTTGACATAATATATTTTCCCTAGTTTAAAAGCCGCAGACTTGCGTCTGAGGCAACGAAAGCAATGCTTTCCTACCCTTTTTCAGCGATTTTTATATGTCGTTCGAATGATTTGAAATCATTTCCATCGTCATTTAAATAGCTGTAACGATTATTACTCATTCTAAAACCTCAAAACCTGACGCTCTTTTTTTAATCCTTCCGCCTTTTAAACATAAAACCGCACTTAAATATCCCTATAACATTCAGACGACTTTTCATGATCTTGTAAAAGTCATTCCAAAGTTCTCACTTTGGAACAGTCATCTTGTAATGTCATATTAATATATTAAACACTGCTTTACATTAAAAAACGAAAACCTAAGTCTATCAGAGTTCTAGAGTATCTATTTAGTTCACTGCGATGTCGATTTAAGTCCCTTTTTTCGACATTTTTCAGCAACTAAATATACCAAACGAGTAATGAAATGATTCTAGCATATTGAATTAGTATAATTTCATTTTCATAACTTAGTAAATATTAAAATTTTTTAATTATTTGAAAAATAGAAAAATTTTTTTATTTTTTAGTTCAAATAGTGACTATTTTTCACAACAACACACCAAACATCGGGATATTTTTTTACAAATGGCACGACAAAATCTGTTTACAAAATAAAAAGGTCGTCTGAAAAGAAATTTTCTTTCAGACGACCTTTGGATCTGTTCTATTAATACGAAATCAAATCAGCACACTTCAACCAACCAGCCATGTTTGTCTTCCGCCAAACCGTATTGGATGTCGGTCAAGGCTTTACGCAAAGCGTAGCCGCGTTCTTGGCTCTTCACTTCGATTTCTTTGCCGTCGATGACAAAAGAGGTTACGGGTGAGATAACGGCGGCGGTGCCGGTCAGAATCGCTTCCGCGCCCTCTTCGACTGCAGCTTTGAGTTCGTCCACGGTGAAATTGCGTTCGCTGACGGTGTAGCCCAAGTCTTTGGCGACGGTCAGCACAGAATCGCGGGTAACGCCATGGAGGAATTCGTCGGTTAACGGTTTGGTAATGATTTCGTTGCCTTTAATTAGGATAAAGTTGGACGCGCCGGTTTCCTGTACGTCGCCATTCGGGCAGAACAGGACTTGGTTTGCACCGTGTTCGGCTTTTGCCTTCAACACCCAAGGCATGGCGGAGGCGTAGTTGCCGCCGCATTTGACGCGACCCATGTGCGGTGCGCAGCGGATGTGTTCGGTTTCAACCAAAATTTTCACGGGCGAACCGGCTTTGAAATAGTCGCCGACCGGAGACGCGAGGATATAGAGCAGCGCAGTTTCGGACGGCGAACCGGCTTTGCCGATAACGGGGTCGGTACCGATGAGCGTCGGACGCAGATACAGCGCGGCAGGCGCATCGGGAATTTCGTCGGCGGCGCGTTTGACCAATTCGATCAGGGCATTCAGATAGGCTTCGGTTTCGGGGCGCGGCAGGTGCAAAATGTCTGCGCTTTGCTGCATACGGGCGATGTTTGCCGTCGGGCGGAACAAGACGATTTTGCCGTTTGCCTGACGGAATGCTTTTAAACCTTCAAAGCATTCGCTGCCGTAATGCAGGGCGTGCGCGCCGGGCGCGAGGGTGAGGTCTGAGGAAGTTTGCCATTCGGTCGGCTGCCATTTGCCATCCTTGTGGGCGATAACGGGCATTTGGGCGTGGAAGACGCTGCCGAACACGGCGGGTACGGGTCTGTTCATGGTGATTGCCTTTCTTATTCTGTTTGGTTCTGTTTAGATATTAAAAGTTGAAAGATACGCCTGTACGGATGGTTTTGACAAGTCCGAATACTTGTTTCGCAAACAGCTTTCGCCCAAGCCCTTGCCTGATAAAGAAATACGGAAAACCATCCATTCCGATACGCATACGCATTGTCAGCAATCATGCCTACCGTGTACTACATATATATAATGAAGCCTGAGGTCGTCTGAAAACTGCCGCACATCCTATCCGAAACAATCCAAATCGTTTAAACTAAGCCGCATCTGCGGCAAACGGATTTGGAAACGGAATCCCTATCGACCGCCTATTGAATTTTCAGACGACCTTTTCAAAACTTTCCGACAGGCATACCGCCGGAGACATCCATGAAACTGATTTACACCATTATCAAAGTCATCATTTTATTATTGTTTTTACTGCTCGCCGTCATCAATACCGACAGCGTTGCCTTCCACTACCTGCCCGGTCAGAAAGCCGATTTACCGCTGATTGTCGTCCTCTTCGGCGCATTTGTCATCGGCATCGTGTTCGGCATGTTCGCCCTGTTCGGCAGACTTTTGGCGCTGCGCAGCGAAAACAACCGCCTGCGCGCCGAAGTCAAAAAACACGCGCATTTGAGCGAAAAAGACCTTGCCGCCCCCGTACCGCAGCAACCCGTACCGCAAACGACTGCCCCTACCAAACAACCCGTACAAACGCCCAAGCCTTAAAGAAGGAATCACATGGACAACGAATTGTGGGTCATCCTCCTGCCCATTACCCTTTTGCCCGTCTTTTTCGCCATGGGCTGGTTTGCCGCCCGCATTGACATGAAAACCGTGTTGAAACAGGCGAAAAGCGTGCCTGCCGGCTTTTACAAAAGTCTGGACGCATTGGTTGACCGCAACAGCGGCCGTGCCGCCCGCGAACTGGCGGAAGTCATCGACCAGCAGCCGCAGTCTTACGACCTCAACCTGACTTTGGGCAAACTCTACCGCCAACGCGGCGAAAACGACAAAGCCATCAATATGCACCAAGCCCTGCTCGACTCGCCCGATACCGTCAACGAAAAACGCGCGCGGGTATTGTTCGAACTCGCGCAAAACTACCAAAGCGCAGGCTTGGTTGACCGCGCCGAACAAATCTTCATCGGCTTGCAGGAAGGCAACATGGCGCGCGAAGCCCGTCAGCACCTGCTCAGCATCTACCAGCAAGACCGCGACTGGGAAAAAGCCATCGAAACCGCGCAGCTCCTCAGCCACGACGAGCAGACCTACCAATTTGAAATTGCACAGTTTTATTGCGAACTTGCCCAAACTGCGCTGTTCAAATCCAACCTTGACGCCGCCCGTTACAACGTCCAAAAAGCCTTGGACGCCAACAAAAAATGCGCCCGCGCCAACATGATTTTGGGCGACATCGAAACCAAACAGGGCAATTTCCCCGCCGCTGTCGAGGCATACGGCGCCATCGAACAGCAAAACCATGCCTACCTGAGCATGGTCGGCGAAAAACTCTACGAAGCCTACGCCGCCCAAGGCAAACAGGAAGAAGGGCTGAACCGGCTCATCGGTTATATGCAGACTTTCCCCGATTTAGACCTCATCAACGTCATTTACGAAAAAGCCCTGCTGCTCAAAGGCGAAAACGAAGCCGCCCAACTTGCCATCGACCTCGTGCGTCAAAAACCCGACCTCAACGGCGTATACCGCCTGCTCGGTTTGAAAATCAGCGACATGAATCCCGCATGGAAAGCCGACGCCGACATGATGCGTTCCGTCATCGGCCGCCAACTCCAACGCAGCGTCATGTACCGCTGCCGCAACTGCCACTTCAAATCCCAAGTCTTCTTCTGGCACTGCCCTGCCTGCAACAAATGGGAAACCTTCACGCCCAATAAAATCGAAGTGTGAAGCAAACCAACAAAAAGGTCGTCTGAAAAAAGTTTCAGACGACCTTTTAGCTATTTTCCACCCTACACCGCCACGGCAGCCTTGATGTGCGGATGCGGGTCGTAACCTTCCAATTCGAAATCTTCAAACTTAAATGCAAACAAGTCTTTGACTTCCGGATTGATTTTCATCACCGGCAGCGTGCGGGTGTCGCGGCTCAATTGCAGTTTTGCCTGTTCGAAATGGTTGCTGTACAGATGCGCATCGCCCAAAGTATGGATAAATTCGCCCGCCTCCAACCCGCAGACTTGGGCAATCATCATGGTCAACAGCGCGTAACTGGCAATGTTAAACGGCACACCGAGGAAAATATCTGCGCTGCGTTGGTAAAGCTGGCAGGACAATTTGCCGTTGGCAACGTAAAACTGAAACAGCGCATGGCAGGGCGGCAATGCCATTTCATCCACCAGCGCGGGATTCCATGCCGACACAATCAGGCGGCGGGAATCAGGGTTTTTCTTGATTTGCTCCACGACGTTGGCAATTTGGTCGATATGGCGGCCGTCGGGTGCAGGCCAACTGCGCCATTGGTAGCCGTACACAGGCCCCAAGTCGCCATTTTCGTCCGCCCATTCGTCCCAAATGGAAACATTATTATCTTTCAAATATTTGATGTTGGTATCGCCTTTGAGAAACCAAAGCAGCTCATGGATAATCGAGCGCAGGTGCAGCTTTTTGGTAGTCAGCAGCGGAAAGCCTTGACTCAAATCGAAGCGCATTTGATAGCCGAACACCGAACGAGTGCCTGTACCGGTACGGTCGGATTTATCGGTACCGTTTTCGAGAACGTGGCGCATTAAATCGAGGTAGGCTTTCATTGGTGTCCTTTAAGGGTGTGTGTTGTTGGAGATGATTTGGGGCGTATTGTATAGCAATTTGTCGATTAACAGCATAATCAAGGTCGTCTGAAAACTGGAAACGGGGTTCAGACGACCTTTGCATTATCCGTTATGGATTGTCCTGAAACACGTTTTTCTATCTGAAACAAAATTCGTTTTTTAAGGTGTTATTTTCTTTCCTAATCCTGTTTTCCAAGAGTAATTTTCGTAAAATTGTTGACAATATTGACCGTTTTCACATGAAAATTTGCGCTGAATCGAATTTTTTACACTCTCCTGTTTCAAATTTCTAGTTAAATTACTTAGAATATATAACCAACTTATTTTAAAATTATGAAATTTTCAAAAATATTTTTGTATTTTATTGGATATATATACCAAATAATAAAATTCTCAAAAAAAATAATGTCAACAATTTTCATCAAAACCGCTTGGCAGGCAAAAAAATTAGGTTTATATTGCTTTCCACAAATTCATCATCCTTTCTAATCTAATCCACAGGGAGCATAAAATGACCGATTTGAACGCCTTGTTTGCCAACCTCAAACAACGTAACCCCAATCAAGAGCCGTTTCACCAAGCGGTTGAAGAAGTATTCATGAGCTTGGGCCCGTTTTTGGCAAAAAACCCGAAATACACCCAACAAAACCTGCTTGAACGCATCGTCGAACCTGAGCGCGTCATTATGTTCCGCGTCACTTGGGTGGACGACAAAGGACAAGTCCAAGTCAACCGCGGTTACCGTATTCAAATGAGCTCCGCCATCGGTCCTTACAAAGGCGGCTTGCGTTTCCACCCGACCGTCGATTTGGGCGTATTGAAATTCCTCGCCTTTGAACAAGTGTTCAAAAACGCCTTGACCACCCTGCCTATGGGCGGCGGCAAAGGCGGTTCCGACTTCGACCCCAAAGGCAAATCCGACGCCGAAGTGATGCGTTTCTGCCAAGCCTTTATGAACGAACTCTACCGCCACATCGGTCCGAACACCGACGTACCTGCTGGCGACATCGGCGTAGGCGGCCGCGAAATCGGCTTCCTCTTCGGTCAATACAAAAAAATCCGCAACGAATTTGCCTCCGTCCTGACCGGCAAAGGCCTCGAATGGGGCGGCAGCCTTATCCGTCCGGAAGCGACCGGCTACGGTACCGTGTACTTCGCCCAATCCATGCTGCAAACACGCGGCGATTCGATTGAAGGCAAACGCGTGCTGATTTCCGGCTCCGGCAACGTCGCACAATACGCCGCCGAAAAAGCCATCCAACTGGGCGCGAAAGTGCTGACCGTTTCCGACTCCAACGGCTTCGTCCTCTTCCCCGACAGCGGCATGACCGAAGACCAACTCGCCGCGCTTATCGAGCTGAAAGAAGTCCGTCGCGAACGTGTTTCCACCTATGCCAAAGAACAAGGTTTGAAATACTTTGAAAACCAAAAACCGTGGGGCGTTGCCGCCGAGGTCGCCCTGCCCTGCGCGACCCAAAACGAATTGGACGAAGAAGCCGCCAAAACCTTGCTGGCAAACGGCTGCTACGTCGTTGCCGAAGGTGCGAACATGCCTTCTACTTTGGGCGCGGTCGAGCAGTTCGTCAAAGAGGGCATCCTGTATGCGCCGGGCAAAGCCTCCAACGCCGGCGGCGTGGCAACTTCAGGCTTGGAAATGAGCCAAAACGCCGTCCGTCTGGCTTGGAGCCGCGAAGAAGTCGACCAACGCCTATTCGACATCATGCAAAGCATCCACGAATCCTGCCTGAAATACGGCACTGAAAACGGTAAAACCAACTACGTCAACGGCGCGAACATCGCCGGTTTCGTCAAAGTCGCCGATGCGATGCTGGCGCAAGGCATTGTGTAAGTCTCATTGTCCTGACTTTAGGATGTGGAAAGGTCGTCTGAAAACCTTAATTCAAGGTTTTCAGACGACCTTTTTTACTGTTCGGAACTGCTTATAGCGGATTCAAAGGCAGACACACAATAAAGCACACCTTAGTGTGATTTCAAACCTGCCTCGTTTTTTATAGTGGATTAAATTTACATCAGGATAAGACGAGGCAACGCCGTACTGGTTTAAAGTTAATCCACTATAAACGGACAAAAGGTCGTCTGAAAAAGCCCAACTCAGCTTTTCAGACGACCTTTTTTCATGTTTTCTAAATCAAACGCCTTTAAAACGCTTCGCCGACTTTCACGCCTCCGGCGGTGTCTTTAGGCGTGGCAAGTTGCGCGGTCATGGCTTGGGTGGCTTGGAAATCGGGCGTCTGCATCACGGCTTGGGCGGCTTCCTTGCCCAATGTGTTCGCCATGTATTGCCAGCGGTTTGCCAAATCGGGATTGACGGGGATTTGGAAGCCGTCGCGCAGTTCGTCCACGAGGTCGGGACGGTTGCAGACGAGGACGATGTCGCAGCCTGCCGTAAAGGAAGCGTTTGCACGTTCTTTGATGCCGCCCGCTGCGCCCGCGCCTTCCATCGTGAGGTCGTCTGAAAAGATAACGCCTTTAAATCCAATATCTTGGCGCAGGATTTGTTTGAGCCATTTTTCAGAGAAACCGGCGGGTTTGCCGTCAATTTGCGGGTAAACGACGTGGGCGGGCATGACCGCCGCCATGCCTGCGCTGCTTAAGGCGCGGAACGGAATCATGTCGGCAGCTTCGAGTTCGGCAAGGCTGCGCGTGTCTTCGGGTTGCACCAAATGGCTGTCGCCTTCGACGAATCCGTGTCCGGGGAAATGTTTGCCGCAGGATTTCATGCCGCCCCGGTTCAGACCTTTTTGCAGGGCAAGGGCAAGTTGGGTTACGGTGTCGGCGTTTCGGTGGAAACTGCGGTTGCCGATGACGGGGCATGCCCCCCAATCGAGGTCGAGGACGGGCGTAAAGGAGAGGTCTATGCCGCAGGCGGTCAGCTCCGTTGCCAATACCCAGCCGACCTGCTCGGCTTTTTCTTTGGCGGCGGCTTCGCCTTCGGTATCCCAAATCTGCCCTAAGGTGTTCATGGCGGGCAGTCGGGTGAAGCCTTCGATGAAGCGTTGTACCCTGCCGCCTTCGTGATCGACGGCGATGATGAGTTCGGGCGTGCGCAGTGCTTTGATTTCTTGAACAAGGGCTTTGAGCTGCCCGACGTTTTCGAAGTTGCGGCGGAACAGAATCACGCCGCCGATAGACGGGTCGAGTAGGCGTTGTTTTTCTTCTTCGGTCAGACAGTAGGCGGCGACGTCTGCCATAACGGGGCCGCGCGGGATGGAATGGGGAGCGTTCATTTTTGGATTCCTTAAAATGTTTTCAGACGACCTTAAAGTATTGAAGGTCGTCTGAAAACGGGAAAACACATCAGGCAGCTTTGCCTTTTTTGTCTTTCAGTATGAAGATGAGGGCGGTCATGACAACGCCGGTGGCGAAAAAGCCCAGCCAAGCCGATTGCGTCATGCCCAACACGAGGTAGCCTGCCGCTGCCGCGCCTGCGACGGTCAGGGCGTAAGGCAGTTGCGATGTAACGTGGTCGATGTGGTTGCAATGCGCGCCGGTGGAGGACAGGATGGTGGTGTCAGAAATGGGCGAACAGTGGTCGCCGCACACCGCGCCTGCCATCACGGCGGACATACACGGGATAACCAACGAGGCATCGACTTTAACCGCCATCGCGGCGGCAATCGGCAGCATAATGCCGAACGTGCCCCAGCTTGTGCCTGTGGCGAACGCCATCACGCTGGCAAGCAGGAAGAGGATGACGGGCAGGAAGCCAGGATGGATGTTGTCTGCAACCAGCGTGGAGAGGTAGTCGCCGGTGTGCATTTCGCTGACGACGGTGCTGATGAGCCAGGCAAGAATCAGGATGGTAATCGCGCCGAACATCGAAGATATGCCCTGACGGACGGCTTTGGGATAGTCGGCGGCCTTGATGGTGCCGAGCGTGCAGAGGACGACGGCGAGTACGCCGCAAGCACCGCCGAACACCAGCGAAGTGTTTACATCGGTATTTTCAAACGCGCCCAAAATAGTGAAGGTTTCGCTTGCCTGCGCGCCTGTGTAAATCATGGCGGAAACGGTGGATGCGATCAACACCAAAACAGGGATAATCAGCGCGTAAACCCTGCCTTTAGGGCCGTCCGAGCCGGCGGATTCGTCATGGGTTTCCTGCAATGCCGCTTTTTCAAGGCGCGCCATCGAGCCGATGTCGAAAGAAAACCAAGCGACGACAAACACCATGATCAGCGCGAACAGGGCGTAATAATTCATCAGGCTCATGGCGACGAACACACCCATCGGCGTGTATCCGGTGATGTGGTAGGTAACGAGCAGACCTGCCAGCGTGGCGATAATCGATGCGCCCCAGCTTGAAACCGGCATCAGTACGCACATCGGCGCAGCAGTGGAATCAAGGATATACGCCAGTTTGGCGCGGGAAACTTTGAATTTGTCGGTAACGGGGCGTGCAATCGCACCGACGGCAAGACTGTGGAAATAGTCGTCGATAAAGGTAACGAATACGAGGCAGGCAGTCAGCATTTTTGCGCCGCGCCGCCCTTTGATGTGTTGCTTCGCCCAATCGGCAAACGCCTGATTGCTGCCCGAAAAGGTTAAAAGAGAAGTGAAAATACCGAGCAACAATAAGAAAATCAGGATTTTAGGTTTTCCCAGCGACCAATCGCCGTCTGCCCAAGCCAGTCCGACCACCATGTCTTTCAGGTGTGTCAGTCCGTCAATCGGGCTGCCGCCGACCAAAAAGGCAACGCCGACCAAGATACCGATGCCCAAAGACAGCAGCACGCGGCGGGTGATGACGGCAAGCGCCAATGCCAAAAACGGCGACACGACGGATAAAAACGAATGTGAATAATCAATCAGGTGCATAATATTTTTATTAATAGGAAGTCAATCGGAGCGGAACGTTTTCAGACGACCTTTGAATGCGATTGTTGACAAAGCCAAAAGAGCAAAACCATCAAAAAACAAACAAATCAATCAGTTGCTAAAATTACAAAATACCCGCCACCTTAGGATGGCGGGTATTCTATCATTGAATGGCGCTTGCGTTGCACCTTATTGCAGGGTCAGGGCGAGGAAAAGCGTATTGCCGTCGCGCTGAACCAGCAGCGGCACATTTTTGCCCGCACCTGCCAACGCGCTGCGGAAGCTCGATTCGTCGTTGACGCTGATTTGGCTGACGGCGAGGATTTCGTCACCGCGTTTGAGTCCGGCACGTTCCGCCGCGCCACTGACGCGGGAAACAATCAGGCGGCTTTTGCCTGCACCTTCATCGACGCGCAGGGTCAGTCCCGTATTATCGACAGTAAAGCCGTCCGCCGGATTTGCCTGCTGCGGCTGCTCGGTAGCGCGTGAAGACGTTTCGTTCTGCTCCGCCATGCTGCCGAGTTTGACTTTCACATTGATTTTCTCGCCTTTGCGCCATACCTCCAGCGAAACTTCCTTACCCGGCAGCATCGAGCCGACCATGACCGGCAAATCGCTGGAAACGCGCACTTCTTCGCCGTTGACGCTGCGGACGATGTCGCCCACTTGCAATCCTGCCTGCATGGCAGGGCTGTTCGGCATCACTTTGGCAATCAACGCGCCGCTGGCTTTGTCCAAGCCGAACGATTTCGCCAGATCGTAAGACACTTCCTGAATAATCACGCCCAACTGACCGCGCTGAACCTTACCGCTGGTTTTCAACTGCTCGGCAACATTCATCGCCACATCAATCGGAATCGCGAAGGAAATGCCCATAAATCCGCCGCTGCGGCTGTAAATTTGAGAGTTGATGCCGACCACCTGACCTTTCAGGTTAAACAGCGGACCGCCGGAGTTACCCGGATTGATGGCAACGTCGGTTTGGATGAAAGGCGTGTAGCTTTCGTTCGGCAGGCTGCGTCCTTTGGCGGACACGATGCCCGAAGTAACGCTGTTGTCAAAGCCGAACGGCGCACCGATGGCGGCAACCCACTCGCCCGGTTTCAAATCTTTCGGATTGCCGATTTTGACGACGGGCAACTCTTCCGAAGCGTCAATCTTCAGCAACGCGACATCGGATTGCGTATCCGATCCGATCAGCTTGGCGGTGTATTCGCGTTTGTCGTTGAGCAGGACTTTGATATTGCCCATGCCGGCGACGACGTGGGTATTGGTCAGGATATAGCCGTCTTTACTGATGATGAAGCCGGAGCCGAAGTTCAAATCCTCGTCGGCAGACTGGTCTTCCGGCATATCGGGCATATTCGGAACAAGGCGTTTGAAAAACTCGTAAAACGGGTCGTTGTCAGGGAATTGGCTCAAATCCATGCCCTGCTCTTCAGACTGCCCGCTGCCTGCGGCACGTCCGGCAGGGGACGCTTGGATATTGACCACCGCCTGACCTTCGTTTTGCACCAATTGTGCGAAATCGGGCAGCAGCATACCGACGCTGCCGTCATTTTTGGAGGGTTCGATTCTCTGTACGAATTCTTCGCTTTTGCTGTCGCCGCCGAAGAAGCTGCTGATTTTGTCGCAGCCGCCCAAAGCCAGCGCAGAAGCTGTTACCAAAGCAAAGTATCTGTATTTTTTCATTTTTTCGCGCACCGCGTTTCCTTTTCCGAATAACGGATTATGTTCTTGCATCTTAAAAACCGGGGTCGTCTGAAACTTTTATCGTTTTCCAACCCGATAAGGTCGAATTTTACCTTTTGCCCATATTTTTTCAAGCATTTCATTTTAAATAAAAAAATGCCGTCAGAAATTTTAACCTGATAGAAAGGTTGTTTTGTTGATTGTTTACAATTTATCAATGTTTACATCAACTTCGCGCCATACTCGCACAAATCATTAATGATGCACTTCCCGCATTGCGGCTTCTGCGCCTTGCAGGTGTAGCGCCCGTGCAGAATCAGCCAATGATGCGCATCCATCAGAAACTCTTTCGGCACAAAGCGCATCAGCTTGTCCTCCACCTCGCGCACATCCTTGCCCGGCGCGATTTTGGTACGGTTGGACACCCTGAAGATATGCGTATCGACCGCCATAACAGGATGACCGAACGCCGTATTCAACACCACGTTTGCCGTCTTTCGCCCCACGCCCGGCAACGATTCCAAAGCCTCGCGGTCTTCCGGTACTTCGCCGTTGTATTTTTCCAGCAGGATGTGGCAAGTCTGCATGATGTGTTTGGACTTGGTTTTATAAAGTCCGATGGTTTTCGTGTACTCCATCACGCCGTCCAAACCCAAATCCAGCATCGCCTGCGGCGTATTGGCAACCGGAAACAGCTTTGCCGTCGCCTTATTCACGCCCACGTCGGTCGCCTGCGCCGACAGCAAAACGGCAATCAAAAGCTCGAAGGGCGAATTGAAATGAAGCTCGGTGGTCGGATGGGGATTGGCAGCGCGGAAACGCTCGAAAATTTCTTGGCGGATCTGTTTGTTCATGGGGGTATGGGTAGGATTGGTGTGTGTCTTTATCGTTTGCCCGATTATAACGCAAAAGGTCGTCTGAAAACCTATGCCGAAGGTTTTCAGACGACCCGTCTATCCCGCTGCTTTACGCGGTTTCTTTCTTGCTCAACGTCAGACCCGTCCAGCCGAACAGCAGCGTCAAAATCAGGCTCAGATAGCAGAAGAAGGCATAAGGCAGGTATTCCCAGACGGGTACGCCGAGGGCGTGGCTGATGAACACGCCGCAGACGCTCCACGGCACAAGCGGATTGATGACCGTACCCGCGTCTTCCAGCGTGCGCGAAAGGTTGCGCGAATGCAGACCAAGTTTGTCGTACACGGGTTTGAAGGTTTCGCCGGAAAGCAAAATACTCAAATATTGTTCGCCGATGAGGAAATTGACGCCGACCGACGTGGCGGCAACGCTGAAGGTGGCACGTCCGGCGGTAGTCAGGAACGCGCGGATGGCGTCCAGCAGCGACGGAATCACGCCGAGCGTAAACAATAATCCGCCCAAACTCATGCCGAGAATCACGATGGTTTGCGTGAAGAACATGCTTTCCAAACCGCCGCGCGAAATGAGTTTGGCGATGTCTTGAAACGCTTCGCCTTCGAGTTTGTAGCCACCGTAAAACCATGTGCCGAGCTGGTTCAAGTCGGGCGTGCTGTGGAAATAAGTTACCGCAAGCGCGGCAAGGATGGTGAAGAGCATGGCGACGACGGCGTTGATGCGCAACAGCGCCAGCACGACCAACAGCGCAAACGGAACCAGCGAATAGCCGTGTACCAAGCCCGTCGCTTCGAGCTGGCTGCGGAAGGATTCGACGCTGTTCAAATCGTGGGCGGCAACATTGGGCAAGAGCCACAGCATCAATGCTGCGCTGATGAGCCACGCGGGAATGGTGGTGTACATCATGTTTTTGATGTGTTCGAACAAATCAATGCCGACGATGGAGGCGGAAATGCCCGTGGTATCGGAGAGCGGGGACATTTTGTCGCCGAAGAACGCGCCGGAAACAATCGCACCCGCCGTCATCGCCAAATCGGCATGAAACGCCGCCGCCATGCCCATAAAGGCAACGCCGACGGTGGCGCAAGTGGTCAAACTGCTGCCGATGGACACGCCGATGACGGAACAGAGCGCAAAGGCGGAGAAATAGAAATAAGTGGGGGAAATCAGCCCGAAACCGTAATACATCAGCGTCGGAATCGCGCCGCTCATCATCAGCGCGCTGACCATCAGCCCGATGAAGAAAAACAGGTAAATCGCGCCCATGCCCTGCCCCACCGCGCCGACCATGCCTTTTTGCATATCGTTATATTTCAACCCGCGCGCGAGGCCGTAGAGGATGAGGACGGTAATGGCGGCGATGATGGACATATGGGGCAGCCAGCCCAGCGAAATGATGGTATAACCCATCGCTCCGATTAACGCCGCAACGACGGCAAGCGCCTCTTTGCGCGGCATATCGAGCAGTGATTTGAATGCAAACATATTGCTTTGCCTGTTTTGTGTGTATTTAACGAAGTTTAGCACACGGGGTCGTCTGAAAAACCGCTTTTCAGACGACCCCGTGATTTTTTATGAATGTAATAACGGATTTTAGTTGATGCGATATGGTTTTAAATTTGATTTTTTGAAACAAAATATCCTTATTTTCAAAATACAGCCGTATTATTTCTTTTTATCATGATTAAACTGCCCTTCACGCAAAAATGTTGCGGTCTGCTCGGCGGTAATGTGTTTAAACAGCATACCGCTGTGGCTGACGGGCAAGATAACGTGGTCGCGCATATTCGGACAGCGGGTTTCGCTGACCAAAACCGTACCGTCGTGTTCGCCGTGCAAACCCAATACGCGCCCCAGCCCGAGCGGCTTGTTGCCGGCGATGCTGCCCAATTCGATATGTTCGGGCAGATCGGGCGTGCCGCCGTCGAGCGCATCGCGATAAGCGCCGCCGAGTACGGGGGTTTTCAACCCGAGCCGGAACACCCTTTGCGCCGCCCGGCTGCCTTGGTGGGGCGTGCCGAAGGTAACGATGCGTCCGGTAATTTTTTCGGGATGGGCGGCGGCAAAGTGGCGCAACACCAGCCCACCCAGACTGTGTCCGGCAAAATGCAGAGGCTCGCCCGTATCGTGTTTTTCAACAAATTCCGCCAACGCCTGCGTGTGCTGCGGCATGGTGTGCCAGACGCTGTAGTAACCGAACAGAGCAACGTCAAAGCCTTGCTTTGCCAGCATATCCGCTAAAGGTTTCATCACCCAAGAGTGCATGTGCAGTCCGTGTAATAAGATGATTTTCGACATGAAGACCTCCTGTATTTTTGCCGATAGCATTATGCCATAAGTCAGTCAGACCGTATTGCGGACGCATTTTGTCTTTTGAAAACGGGTTTAAGCTCCGGTTAAAATCTGTTGCCGTATTTTCAGACGACCTCGGTTTGGGCGGATCAGGTTTACAAGTCCGCCGCAAAGCAAAAAGGTCGTCTGAAAACCTGATTTCCAAGTTTTCAGACGACCTTATGTTCAAACCATGTTACTCGTCGGCTTTATAACCTTTGAGGGCAAAGAAGACGATGTAGAGGTAGCACACGGCAGGTGCAACATAAGAAATCATCATACCGAAATCATCGGCGATCTTACCTTGCAAGACAGGAACCAGCGCGCCGCCAACGATGGCTGTACAAAGAATACCTGAAGCAGAATTGGTGAATTTACCAAGATTTTTGGTTGCCAGCGAGAAGATGGTCGGGAACATAATGGAGTTGAAAAAACCGATGGCAATCAACGCCCACATGGCGACGTCGGCATTTCCTTTACCAACCATGATGGCAATGACGAGCAAGGCAGTGGCAACTGAGGCATTAAAGGCAAGGTAACGGTTAGGCGCGATTCTTGCCATGACCGCCGAACCGAGGAAGCGTCCGACCATTGCACCACCCCAGTAATACACCAACATATCCGCACCTTCGGCATGACTCAATCCTTTCAGGAAGCCCAAAATATTGACCATGAAAGCGCCGATGGATACTTCCGCGCCAACGTAGCAGAAAATGCCGACCATACCGAAAACAAGGTGTTTGTATTGCCACACGTTGTGTTTGTCGTCGTGATTGTGTTCGCTTTCCTCAACGGCAATTTTGCGTGCATCGGGCAGACGGATCATTTTTACGAAAACGGCGAGGAGGATCAACAATCCCGCCAAACCCAAATAAGGGATTTGGACGGAAGCAATTTGCTCGGCTTTGCTGGCTTTCTGAGCCGCATCTGTAAGAATGAGCAGTGAACCGATTTTCGGAGCAATAGTCGTACCCAATGAATTGAATGCCTGCACCAAAGTCAGCGTTGCAGATTCTTTGCCCGGTTTCGCCAGCAGGGTTACATACGGATTACCCGAAACCTGCAACAGGGTTACGCCCGAAGCAAGAATGAAGAGCGCGCCCAAGAAAGTCGGGTAAGATTGGCTGTCTGCGGCAGGATAAAACAACAAGCATCCGACGGCAGTCAGCAAGAAGCCGCCGATAACGCCGTTTTTATAGCCGATTTTACCGACGAGATGCCCCATCGGAATCGACATGATGGCATAGGCGGTAAAGAAACAGAACTGAACCAGCATCGCCTGAACATTGGTTAGCGTGAAAATTTTTTGCAGATGCGGAATCAAGATGTCGTTCATGCAGGTAATGAAACCCATCATGAAGAAGAGCGCGGTCAGGACGACCAGCGCGGAATTATGGTTTTGTTGTGATGGCGTAGACATGATTTGCCTTTCGATTTAGATTTATTGGAATTGACCGTACAAACAGTTAATATCCGTTAATAACGGGCTGAATCATACTGGCTTTTGCCATTCTTGCAAACACTGAAAACACGCCGACTACATCGAGTTTCAGCAAGATTCTGTCCGATAAAGCATTTTTATAGACAGAATCAGTCTGAATTTCACAAGAAACCTACCCACAAACGACTTAAAATCTTATTTCAGACGACCTTCGACCTGACGCAAACTTCTCCGCCATGCCCCTCATTTACGCCTATCTTGGACTCGCCGCCTCCGCCTTTACCTCCGCCACCATCCTACCGGGCACATCCGAAGCCGCCTTCGCCACGTTTATCTACAACTATCCCGAACAGGCATACGGCGCGTGGTTGTGCGCCGGACTGGCAAACGGTTTGGGCAGCATGGTTTCCTATTGGATGGGGCGACTGATTCCGTCTAAGAAAAGGTCGTCTGAAAAGACCCTGCGCCTACTCCAACGCTGTGGCACCCTGCCCCTTTTGTTTGCCTGGCTGCCCATTATCGGCGACGCGCTGCCCATTGCCGCAGGCTGGCTCAGGCTCAACCCCTACACCTCCGCACTCATGCTCCTGACCGGAAAAATCCTGCGCTACGGCATCATCCTTGCCGGTATCAAAAGCATGATGTAGTCCGTTGCGACAAAACCTGCCGCATTCATTTTCAGACGACCTGAAACAGCGTAAAATCCCAAAAGAAATATCCCGTCCCTTCATTTTTGCAAAGCGAGAAATCATGTTCTTCAATCACATCGAAGCCGCCCCCGCAGACCCCATCTTAGGCTTGGGCGAAGCATTCAAAGCCGAAACCCGTCCCGAAAAAGTCAACCTCGGCATCGGCGTTTATAAAGACGCATCCGGCGCGACCCCCATCGTCAAAGCCGTCAAAGAAGCCGAAAAACGCCTGCTCGAGAGCGAGACCACCAAAAACTACCTCACCATCGACGGCGTTGCCGACTACAACGAACAAACCCAAATCCTCCTCTTTGGCGCAGACCACGAAATCGTCGCCAGCCGCCGCGCCAAAACCGCCCAAAGCCTCGGCGGTACAGGCGCATTGCGTATTGCCGCCGAGTTCGCCAAACGCCAGTTGAACGCACAAACCGTCTGGATTTCCAACCCCACATGGCCCAACCACAACGCCATCTTCAAAGCCGTCGGCATCCAAGACAAGCCCTACCGCTACTACGACGCCGTCAAACACGGCTTAGACTGGGACGGCATGATTGAAGACCTTGGCCAAGCGCAAAAAGGCGACGTCGTCCTCTTGCACGGCTGCTGCCACAACCCCACCGGCATCGACCCCACGCCCGAACAATGGGAAACCCTCGCCAAACTCTCCGCCGAAAAAGGCTGGCTGCCCCTGTTTGACTTCGCCTACCAAGGCTTCGGCAACGGACTCGAAGAAGACGCATACGGCTTGCGCACTTTCTTGAAATACAACAAAGAATTGCTCATCGCCAGCTCCTATTCCAAAAACTTCGGCATGTACAACGAACGCGTCGGCGCGTTTACCTTAGTCGCAGAAGACGAAGCAACCGCCGCCCGCGCCCACAGCCAAGTCAAAACCATCATCCGCACCCTCTACTCCAACCCTGCCTCCCACGGCGCGAATACCATCGCCCTCGTGTTGAAAGACGCGGATTTGAAAGCACAATGGATTGCCGAACTCGACGAAATGCGCGGCCGCATCAAAGCCATGCGCCAAAAATTCGTCGAACTGCTCAAAGCCAAAGGCGCAAATCAAGACTTCGACTTCATCATCGAACAAAACGGCATGTTCTCCTTCAGCAGCCTCACGCCCGAACAAGTCGACCGCCTGAAAAACGAATTCGCCATCTACGCCGTGCGCTCCGGCCGCATCAACGTCGCCGGCATTACTGATGACAACATCGACTACCTGTGCGAAAGCATCGTGAAAGTGTTGTAATCCGCATCAGGCAATACTAAAAGGTCGTCTGAAAACCCAATATCCCGTTTTCAGACGACCTTTCCCCACCGTTTGACACAACAACCCCTTAAAGCATCACATTATGAGACCCACACTAGACGTCATCATCCCCTGCTACAACTCCGCCGCCACCCTTCAAGCGGCTGTCGAAAGCGCCGTTTCCCAACCCGCCGTCGAAAACGTCTGGCTGATTGACGACGCCTCCATCGACGACACACGCCTTATCATGAGCGACCTCGCCGCCATCCATCCCAAAGTCCGCTGCGAATACATGCTCGAAAACGGCGGCGCCGCCAAAGCCCGCAACTGGGGCGCCATGCAAAGCCAAGCCGACTTCATCGCCTTCCTCGACGCCGACGACGTCTATGAAAACAACGTCCTCAATGCCGCCTACCTCGGCTTGGAAGCCTATTCCTACCTCAGCCTGGTCCGCCTCAAATTGCGTCCGATCGGCTTTCCCGAACACTACCTCAACCACCCGCAATTCCCCACCGCATGGGAACGGCTGCAAATGACCGTCGGCGGCAACACCGTATTCCGCCGCAGCATCTTTCTCGCCTGCGGCGGCTTTCCGCAAGACGAACTCTTCCGAATCTTCGGCGGCGAAGATGCCGCACTCGGCATCGCACTGACCCGCGACAGCGTCGTCGGCTACCTCTTTGAAGAACGCGATCCCGCCGTCAGACACAACTACCGCCCCGGCATCCACGCCGAACGCCTGCTCGATGCCGAACTTTTCGGCAAAACCGTCCCCGGACTGACCATAGACCACCAAAACGAAGCCGAAGCCGTCACCCGCCGCATCAGCCGCCGCCTGCAAGAAGTCAAAGCACACTCGACCTTCGAAGAAGCCGGCACCATGCCGCTCTACCCCGAGTACGAATAAGCGGGCATCAACGCCAAACCCCGCCCGAACGGTTGCATTACATTGCTTGTAGCAAAAAGGTCGTCTGAAATCTTGTTTTCAGACGACCTTTTTGCTGGATTTGATTATTGCAATTGAGGCAGGGAGCAGCCTTCGGGCATTACAACTTTGCATTCAGTCATTCCTGCATTTTTGCAGTTTGTAATAGCAGCCTGTTCTGCAAGTCCGTGTTCTGCCGCACCTCCAATTACTCTAGTTTGGTTTTTCAATTTGCCTGAAGCAGCGGCAATACAGCCGTTTCTGACCCAACTGATCGCTTTACATGGGGCATTTCTACTCCCCTTCTCACATTGCTTAATGGCTGCATTTTGTGCCTCGGCTTTTGAGTTTTGATTTAATGAACCACCGATATGACCTGATTTTTCACTGAAAGCCAAAGCCCCAAACTTAGAAGGAACTTTCACGTCGTAGTAGATGATTTTCTTCGGAGGTGGAGTGCTGTTGCCTGATTGGGGAGGCGGCACATTGTAGTTGACAACCTCCCCGTTATGTCCTTGTATCTGACAGATGCCAGTATCAGGAAAATACCTGCCGGGGCAGTTGGCATAAACATTAAAACTTACCAAGCCCAACGCGATTAAAAACAGCTTCTTCATCAATTTGTCCTTTCAAATCATGTCTCACCACGCCGCGCGTTTCCTCATATCCTCTACCGCTTCCACCAACGCCGCTGCCAATGGCGGATCAAACGACGAGTGTCCCGCCTGAATCACGCGCAGTTCGGCTTCGGGGAGCGCCTGCGACAGTTCCCACGCGCTTTGCATGGGGGTGCATAAGTCGTAGCGCCCTTGTACGATGATGGTCGGGATATGGCGGATTTTGTCCGTGTTCGCCAAAATCGCTTTGTCGCCTTTCAGCCAGCCTTCGTTGACGAAATAATGGTTTTCCAAACGGGCGATGGCGAGCGATTGGTAGGCGTCTTCATCGACGTCTTGCGGCTCGAAGCGGATCAGGTAGCTTTCCCAATCCGCCCAGGCTTTGGCGGCTTTCAGACGACCTGCTTCGTCTTCGCCGAACAGCATTTCGTGATACGCCGCAATCAGGCTGCCGCGTTTTTCTTCGGCGACAGGGGCGAGGAATTTCTGCCATTGCGCGGGATAAATCTGACTGACACCGCCCGCTTCGTCCAGCCACGCCATTTCGGACGGGCGGCACAGAAATATCCCGCGCAAGACGAGTCCGGCAACGCGTTCGGGATGGGTTTCAGCATACGCCAGCGACAAGGTGCTGCCCCATGAGCCGCCGAACACCAGCCATTTTTGTATACCCAGCATTTCGCGGACTTTTTCGATGTCGGCAACCAAGTCCCAAGTCGTGTTGTCGTCGGTGCAGGCGTAAGGCAGCGAACGGCCGCAGCCGCGCTGGTCGATGATGACGATGCGGAACACGTCGGGATTGAAAAAGCCGCGGCAGGCAGGCGATGCGCCCGCGCCCGGGCCGCCGTGCAGGAAGATGACGGGCAGTCCGTCGGGATTGCCGGATTCTTCCCAGTAGATTTGATGGATGTCCGATACTTGCAGCAGGCCGCTGCGGATGGGTTCGCGGATGGGGTGCATGATGTTTCTCCTGTTGTCTGACGTTGGGATTGTACCCATCGGGCAGGCAAACGACAAACGGCAAGGGGTCGTCTGAAATCCGCTTCTGCCGCCGCGTTTCCCGACCGCCCGACTATCCGCTATAATTCCCCGATACCCGCGCAACCGAAAGAATGAAATGAACAAAATCCTGATGACCGCCGCCGTGCTGCTTCTGTCCGCCTGCGGCTTCCACCTCAAAGGCATGGGCGGCACCGCACGCACGCTGCCGTATCCCGCTTGGCACATCCAAAACGCCTCCGTGATGCAAAAGGCTTTGGAAAACGCCCTGCGCCGCGTCGACGGCAAACCTGTTTCCGCCGCCGAAGCGCAAATGACCTTGAACATCAAGGGCGTTGAAACCCGTCAGGACATCTACACCATCACCCGCGCCGCGCTGGTCAACGAATACCTGCTGACGCTGCGCGTCGAAGCCCAAGCCATGCGCAACGGCGAGCCTGTGGGCGAACCGATTACCGTCCTCGTCAACCGCACGATGGACTACAACGACAGCGAAGTGTTGGGCAAACAGGAAGAAAGCGAAACCATCTGGGCGGAAATGCGCGCCGACGCCGCCGACCAAATCGTCCGCCGCCTGACGTTCCTGAAAGCGTATTGATGGCAGTCATGAATATCGAACAGGTCAGCGCGGATATGCCGCTTTCGCCGCTGTACATCATTCACGGCGAAGAAGACCTGTTGCGCATCGAAGCCCTCGACACCCTGCGCGCCGCCGCCAAAAAACAAGGCTACCTCAACCGCGAAGTCTTTACGGCGGACAACGGCGCCGACTGGGACGAACTCCTGCAAAGCGCAGGCAGCGCGGGACTTTTCGCCGACTTGAAACTTTTGGAAATCCACATTCCGAACGGCAAGCCCGGCAAAACCGGCGGCGACGCGCTGCAAACCTTCGCCGAACGCCTGCCCGAAGACACCGTCACCCTGATTCTGCTGCCCAAGCTCGAAAAAGCCCAAACGCAGGCAAAATGGTTCACCGCGCTCGCCGCCAAAGGCACCGTACTCGAAGCCAAAGCCATTACCGCGCAAGCCCTGCCGCAGTGGATAAAGGGTCGTCTGAACAAGGTCGGACTCAATATCGAACCCGACGCGCTCGCCCTATTTGCCGAACGCGTCGAAGGCAACCTGCTCGCCGCCCGCCAAGAAATCGACAAACTCGCCCTGCTGCACCCGCAAAACCATACCGTCAACATCGCCGATGCCGAAGCCGCCGTCGCCAACGTCGCCCGTTTCGACGTATTCCAGCTCTCCGGCGCATGGATGAAAGGCGATGCCCTGCGCGTCGCCCGCCTTCTGGACGGACTCGAAGAAGAAGGCGAAGAGCCTGTCTTGCTGCTGTGGGCGGTTGCCGAAGACATCCGCACCCTCATCCGCCTGACCGCCGCGCTCAAACAAGGGCAGAGCGTACAATCCGTCCGCAACAGCCTGCGCCTGTGGGGCGACAAACAAACCCTCGCGCCGATTGCCGTCAAACGCATTCCCGCCGTCCGCCTGATCGAAGCGCTCAAAACCTGCGCCAAAATCGACCGCATCATCAAAGGCGCGGAAGACGGCGATGCGTGGACGGAGTTCAAGCAGTTGGTGACGGGGTTGGCAGTCTGATTTCATCGGGCATGGATAGGCGCTTTTCGCGGCAAGGGCGCGCCTGTGCAAAAAGCGTGAAAGTTTGTATGCTGCATCGCTTCTGTACGCGCCCAAACGGCAAAAATACTGTAAAATACCGTTAAACATAAAGTTATGATATTTGAGGTCGTCTGAAATCCGTCCACCACTCAATACAACGGATTGACAAGCATTCGGCGCGTGCAGAGATACGCCGCCGCTTGCCCGTCTGCCGCACACCCTTTTCAGACGACCTTCCACCCTTACAAGGAACTGCAACTTCATGGACAACCAAACCAAACTCCGCATCGGCGGCCTGCTCGTGCTGACCACCGCCGTTTTAAGCCTGATCATCGTCTTAATCGTCGATTCGTGGCCGCTCGCCATCCTGCTTGCCGTCATCATCGTCGCCGCAGCCGCCGGCGGCTTTGTCTGGACTTCGCGCCGCCAGCAGCGCCAGTTTCTCGAACGCCTGAAAAAATTCGACATCGACCCCGAAAAAGGCCGCATCAACGAAGCCAACCTGCGCCGTATGTACCACAGCGGCGGCCAGCACCAAAAAGACGCGATAACGTTGGTCTGCCTGTCGCAAAAATGTTCGGCCGATGAAGCGCACGCCATGTTCAAAAAACGCCCGACCCGTCAGGAAATGAACCAGATGGCAGCCCAGCAGGCGCGCGGACAAAAACGCCCCCACCGCTGATTCCTCCCACACAAAGGTCGTCTGAAAACGGATGCGGCGGTTTCGCCCAAACCAAGCATTCCGTTTTTCAGACGACCTTTTTACCGAGCAGACCGTCATGACCGCCTTTCCCCCCGCCCCCGTCAAACGCCGCCTTGCCGCCCTGATGTATGAATTGCTGCTGACCGGCGCCGTGACCGCCATCGCCGCCATCCTTGCCGGCATCGCCGCGATTTTCCTCAACCCCGTCTCCCAGCTCCTTTCCAGCTTGGTTACCTGCGTTATCTTTGTAGGCAGCTGGTGGCTCTACTTCAAAACCAACTGGACGAAAACCGGCCGCACCCTCGCCATGCAGACTTGGAAAATCGGGCTGCACGGCAGAAACGGCACGCTGCCGCCATTGTCGCAACTGCGCATCCGCTTTATTTGGTCGTGTATCTTCGTCGTCTTCATCCCCCTGCTCGCCTACGCCGGCCTGCGCCACCTGCTCGCCATCCCGCCCGTACCCGCCTTCGGCGCCGCCCTTATCTGGCTCATCCTGCCGTGGGGCTTTGCCCTGCTGAACCCAGACCGGCAGTTTTTATACGACTTCTTGGCGGGAACACGATTGGTCGATTTGAAACAGGAAACATCCGAAAGCTGAGTGTTCTACTGTTTCGCCACACAGACAAAAGGTCGTCTGAAAACGATGCAAGCCCTTGCCGTTTTCAGACGACCTTTTTATCCGCCGTCGTTCTTGTTTGAAACCCAACCCCTCTTTTACCTTAAGCTATCTTCGGTTCACGCATTACCCTACTGTTTAAACGAAACAAAAATGACAGCAAACCCAATGGCACGTCTTGAAGTCTTGAATCAAACCGACAACAACAAAAAGGTCGTCTGAAACCCAAATTGGATTTCAGACGACCTTTTTTATTTCAAGCCGGTTGGCTTATTTGTTGAAGAAAACCAGCGTCCACGGCAAGACATAAGCTTGCAGCAGGGTCAGCAGGCCGACGAAGGTACAGAAAATCAAGCTGTGTTTCACGGTGAAGCGGAACAGGTTGGATTCTTTGCCTTCCAGACCGACTGCCGCGCAGGCGATGGCGATGGATTGCGGCGAAATCATTTTGCCGGTCACGCCGCCGGTGGTGTTGGCAGCGACGGTCAGCTCGGGCACAACGTTGATTTGATGCGCAGTGCTGGCTTGCAGCGAGCCGAAGAGCGCGTTGGCGGAGGTGTCCGAACCGGTCAGGAATACGCCCAGCCAGCCGAGGAACGGCGAGAAGAACGGGAACACGGTGCCGGTAGCAGCGAGGACGAGTGCCAATGTGGACGACAGGCCTGAATAGTTTGCTACGAATGCGAAGCCGAGTACCAAGCCGATAGACAGGATGGACAGGCGCAGTTCTTTGAGCGTTTCAAAGAAAGTGCTGACGGCTTCGGAAGGTTTCATTTTCAGCAAGGCGGCGGAAACGATGGAAGCAAACAGGATTGCCGTACCGACTGCGCCGAGGAGGTCGATTTTGAACACGGCGGCGTATGGTGTCGGTTCGCTGACGATGGGCGCGGCTTTTTGTACCAAGTTATGCAGCATCGGCCAGTCGAATTTGATGGTGGCAACGCCCAAAGCCTCTTTAACACCCTTAATCGTCCACACGCTGACGAAAACGGTCAGGATGGCGAAAGGCGACCAGGCTTTGATGATTTGTCCGGCAGTGTATTCGCCCGCTTTGCGCTCGGCCGGTTTTTTCATGCCGTTGAAGGTGAAGATTTCTTTAGGCTGCCATTTTTTCAGGAAGGCAGACAGGCAGACCAGGCTGACCAATGCGGAGGTCACGTCGGGCAATTCCGGGCCGATGAAGTTGGCGGTAATGAACTGGGTAGTGGCGAAAGACACGCCCGCCACCAATACGGCAGGCCAAGTTTGGCGTATGCCGCGCATACCGTCCATCATGGCGACCAACCAGAAAGGAACGATAATCGACAGGATCGGCAGTTGGCGGCCAGCGACCTGACCGATATGGTAAGGGTCGAGGTTGGACACTTGACCGGCAACCAGGATTGGAATACCCATCGCGCCAAAAGCCACGGGCGCGGTATTGGCAATCAAACACAAACCGGCGGCGTAGAGCGGATTAAAGCCCAAACCCACCAACAACGAGGCGGTAATCGCCACCGGCGCGCCGAAGCCTGCCGCGCCTTCGAGGAATGCGCCGAAGGAGAAGCCGACCAGCAGCATTTGCAGGCGTTGGTCTTCGGTAATCGAAATCACGGAAGCGCGGATGATGTCGAACTGCCCTGTTTTCACGGTAATTTTATACAGGAACACGGCGGTAACGATAATCCATGCAATCGGCCACAAACCGTAAGCAAAGCCGTACAGCGCGGAAGAAACCGCCATGCCCGCAGGCATTCCGAAGCCTAATATGGCAACGCCAAGCGCAATCAGCAGCGTATAAAGCCCCGCCTGATAACCCTTGAGCTTCAGGATGGTCAGTGCGACGAAGAAAAAGATAATGGGCAGGAGGGCGACGGCTGCCGTCAAATACAGGCTGCCGCCCACTGCGGTATAGTTTTGAATCCAAGTTTCCATTGGGAAAATCTCCGAATATTTTTCTAATATACTTTCCTAAATTGGTAAAACCAATTTTTTGAAAGGAGGACACTTTACGAAACTTTAATATGGCAGTCAATTATTTTTTTAAACAACCTTGCTACATAAGTGCAAAATTGTTATTTAATTTTAAATAAAACAAAATATTATATGAATTGTAAAAATGTAGCCTGATGTAGTTTTAAAACACATACGGGTAGGATAAGCCATATTGACGGGATACGGGGCGGTTAATTAGAATACGGCGACATTGGTCACGCCAATTTTGATGCAGACTGCCCTTTCGGACGGCCTGCCGCATCACATTATCGGATTTGGGTCTTCTTCACAGAAAAAAACATGATGGAAAAGAGGGAATTACAATGACAAAACTGGTTCGTCCGCAAAAAATCAGCGACCAAATATTGTCGATATTGGAGGAACGCATCGCGGCGGGCATTTACGAAGAAGGCGGCAAAATCCCGCCCGAGCGCACGTTGGCGGAAGAATTCGGCGTATCGCGCCCGTCGGTCAGGGTCGCGCTGAACATCCTGATTGCGCGGCAGGTTTTGGAAGCGCGTCAGGGCGACGGCTATTACGTTTCCGTCAAACCGCAGCAGGATTTCCTCCAAAGCTGGCAAGAATTGCTCGGCAAACATTCCAACTGGGAAACCGACGTTTTCGATTTCAGCTGCCACATCGAAGGCTGCATGGCGTCGCTGGCTGCCGAACGGCGCACCGATGCCGATTTGAAGCGGATTGATTTTTGGCGGCAAAAATTCGAATCCGCCTGCGAAAGCGGCAATCTGGAACATCAAAGCGAAGCCGACGTGAGCTTTCACCAAACCATCGCCGACGCCGCGCACAACATCCTCTTCAGCCACCTCTCCGGCGGCCTGCTCAAAATGCTCTACCGCCAGACGCGCAGCAGCATCATCTATTCCAACCAAACCGAAGACCCGCGCCCCAAGCTGATTGCGCAACACCGCGCCATCTACGAAGCCATCTTGGAACGCCGCCCTGCCGATGCCGCCGAAGCCGCCAAAATACACTTAAACTACGTTGCCAACAGCATCTTGCAAAACAGGGCATACCAAAGCCGCAACGAACACGCCGACACGCTGGCGCAGAAAGACTTGAAGCGGGTGCAGGACTGGAAGTAGTTTCCTGCCTGACGGAAATAGCAAGCAGACACAAAACCCGATTATCCGCCCGCAACCGCAAGGTCGTCTGAAAACCCAAATACCTGCCTTCGCGGCAGATTCCTACAACAAAAAAGGAGTAGAAATGAAACTATCCGAACTGTTCAACCCCAACGAATTTGCCGCGCGTCATTTGAGTTTCGGCGACGAGGCTGCGCTTTTGGAAGCGCTCGGCGAGAAGAGCATGGACGAATTTGTCGGCAACACCGTGCCGCAAAGCATCCGTATGCCGTCCGAACTCGACCTGCCCGAAGCCCTGACCGAGGCGGACGCTTTGGCGAAGCTGAAAGCCATTGCGGCAAAAAACGTGATCAACAAATCCTATATCGGCTTGGGCTATTACCCGACCCGCGTGCCGAACGTGATTTTGCGCAACGTATTGGAAAATCCGGGCTGGTACACCGCCTACACGCCGTATCAGGCGGAAATCGCGCAGGGTCGTTTGGAAGCGTTGTTGAACTTCCAGCAGGTGTGTATCGATTTGACCTGTTTCCCCGTGGCGGGCGCGTCTTTGCTGGACGAGGCGACTGCCGCCGCCGAAGCGATGGCGATGGCGCACCGCGTGGGCAAGGTAAAATCCGAGCGTTTCTTTGTGGACGAGCGCGTCTATCCGCAGACTTTGGACGTGATGAAAACCCGCGCCAAATATTTCGGCTTCGAGCTGGTGGTCGGCGATTTTGCCAAAGCGGATGAAGGCGAATACTTCGGCGCGCTGTTCCAATACGTCGGCAAAGACGGCGACGTGCAAGACCTGCAAAGCGTCGTAGGTCGTCTGAAAACCAAAGGCACGATTGTTGCCGTTGCCGCCGACATCATGAGCTTGGTTTTGCTGAAATCGCCTGCCGAGTTGGGCGCGGACATCGCGTTGGGCAACACGCAACGCTTCGGCGTACCGATGGGCTTCGGCGGGCCGCACGCCGCTTATTTCGCGTTTAAAGACGAGTTCAAACGCTCCGCCCCGGGCCGCATCATCGGCGTATCCAAAGATGCATCGGGCAAACCCGCGCTGCGTATGGCGTTGTCCACCCGCGAGCAACACATCCGCCGCGAAAAAGCCACGTCCAATATTTGTACCGCGCAGGCATTGCTGGCGAACTTGGCGGGCATGTACGCCGTTTATCACGGCCCCGAAGGCGTGAAACGCATCGCCAACCGCATTCACGCGCTGGCTTCCGCCTTTGCCGACGCGCTGGTTTCAGACGGCCTGAAAGTGGTTCACGAGGTCTTCTTCGATACCGTTACCGTCGATTTCGGCAGCAAAGACAAAGCGGACAAAGCGTTCCAAACCGCTTTGGAACTGGGCTACAACCTGCGCCGCATCAGCGACACCCAAATCGCCGCCGCCTTCTACGAAACGTCCGTGCGCGAAGACCTTGCCGTGTTGTACTACGCCTTCACCGGCAACAACACCTTCACGCTTTCAGACGACGTCAAAGGTCGTCTGAAAACCGAATTCCTGCGCCAAGACAATATCTTGCAACATCCCGTGTTCAACCGTTACCACACCGAACACGAAATGCTGCGCTACCTGAAGAAACTCGAAGACCGCGATTTGGCGATGAACCGCAGCATGATTTCGCTGGGCAGTTGCACCATGAAGCTCAACGCCACCGCCGAAATGCTGCCGATTACCTGGGCGGAATTCTCCGACATCCACCCCTACGCCCCCGAAACCCAAACTGCGGGCTACCGCGAACTCCTGACCGACCTGGAAAACAGCCTGAAAGCCATCACCGGCTTTGACGCGATTTCCTTCCAGCCCAACTCCGGCGCGCAGGGCGAATACAGCGGTATGCTCGCCATCCGCCGCTATCAGGAAGCCCAAGGCGAATCGCACCGCAACATCTGTCTGATTCCCAAGTCCGCCCACGGCACCAACCCCGCCACTGCTGCCATGCTCGGTTTGAAAGTCGTCGTCGTTGATACCGACGAACACGGCAACGTCAACATCGACGATTTGAAAGCCAAAGCCGAACAACACCGCGACGCCTTGTCCGCCATCATGATTACCTACCCGTCCACCCACGGCGTGTACGAAGAAGGCATCCGCGACATCTGCCGCATCATCCACGACAACGGCGGACAAGTTTACATGGACGGCGCCAACCTCAACGCCCAAATCGGCATCATGCAGCCCGCCGAAGTCGGCGCGGACGTGTTGCACATGAACCTGCACAAGACCTTCTGTATTCCTCACGGCGGCGGCGGCCCGGGCATGGGCCCCATCGGCCTGAAAGCCCACCTCGCCCCGTTTGCCCCAGGCCATACCTTGACCGACACGCACAGCGCAAGTGCCGAGCAAACCGCCGTTTCCTCCGCAGCGTTCGGTTCCGCGTCCATCCTGCCGATTACTTGGATGTACCTGACCATGATGGGCAAACAAGGCATGGAGCAGGCAACGCGCTGGGCATTGCTCAACGCCAACTACGTCGCCAAACGCCTGAGCCAAGACTATCCCGTTCTCTACACAGGCAAAAACGGCCGCGTCGCACATGAATGCATCGTCGATTTGCGTCCGCTCAAAGCCCAAAGCGGCATCACCGAAACCGACATCGCCAAACGCCTGATGGACTACGGCTTCCACGCCCCGACCGTTTCCTTCCCCGTTGCCGGCACGCTGATGATCGAGCCGACCGAGAGCGAGAGCAAAGCCGAACTCGACCGCTTCATCGCCGCCCTGAAACAAATCAAACAGGAAGTGTTGAAAGTCGAACGCGGCGAATGGCCGAAAGACGACAACCCGCTGGTCAACGCCCCGCACACCGCCGCCGACGTAACCGGCGAATGGGCGCATCCGTATTCCCGCGAAGAAGCCGTCTTCCCGCTGCCTTTCGTGCGCGAAAACAAATTCTGGCCGAGCGTCAACCGCGTGGACGACGTGTACGGCGACCGAAATCTGGTCTGCTCCTGCCCGCCGATGGAAGCGTATGAAGATTAAGGCTTGACATGAAGAAAGGCCGTCTGAAAATTTCAGACGGCCTTTGTTTTAAAAAACGTTCATTCAGAAGGTAGCGTGGTTACGCCTTATCTGTTTGTCAGTTTTATTTTTTCTTGCCAAAAATCAGGGACAACACTGACAAAATCAGGAAACCGACAAACAGGATTTTAGCGATACCTGCCGCGCTGCCTGCAATACCGCCAAAACCCAATACGGCTGCAATAATGGCGATGACGAAGAAAACAACTGCATAATGAAGCATGGTTTTTTCCTTTCTGTTTGGTGTGCAAACGGTTTGATGTGCAAACGGTCGGGGGAGAGCCTTCCGTTTGTTGTGAGATGTAACAGTTTTATATTGAATCAACTATCTTATTGATTAATTTTATACTCACGGATGTAACCGCTTGTAGTACACCTTATCTGATAACTTCCTACTTAGCAAACCGCAGCAATCCCGATTTTCAACCAATCACCCCATTCATGAAGCAACTAATCAAATAATCAATGGATTACATGCATACGTTAAGTTTTGAAAACATTTATATTTTATCGATTAAACAATATCTAAGGAAATTATTTTTTAAAATCAATAAAAAATAAAAAAATAATATATTTATATAAAAGCAATGCCGAACCTGCCGTTTAAATCATCATAAAAACGGCTCAGAAAAATAAAAGGTCGTCTGAAACGCTGCTTTCCTTATTGATTGTTTTTTTGAAACGATTTCGTTATATAGTGGATTAACTTTAAACCAGTACGGCGTTGCCTCGCCTTAGCTCAAAG
>CALDNV010000398.1:0-2866 GCA_937914605.1 uncultured Neisseria sp. | reverse complement strand
GGTTGGCGATTCCTGCCAAGTTCCGCGATATTTTGCTGCGCCATTATACGCCGTCGATTGTGGTTACTTTGGATTCCCGTCAAAAATTGCTGATGTATCCGGAGGCTGAATGGGCAAAGGTTGCCGAGCAGCTTTTGCACCTGAAAACGGCAGGAAATCCGATGTTGCAGCGTTATCAAAATCTGCTGCTGCACAATGCGGATACGCTGGAATGGGACAGCGCCGGCCGCGTACTGATTCCTGCCAATCTGCGCAAACGGGTGGATTTTGAAAAAGACGTTACCTTGGTCGGTCGCGCCAATCGTTTGGAATTGTGGGGCCGTGATCAATGGGAAGCTGAAATGACTCAGGCTTTGGATGATGATCCTGAAGAGTTGGCATTCCAATTAAGTCAGACGGATTTGCAATTGTGAGTAATGCTGAATATCAACATATCACCGTTTTGTTAAATGAGGCGGTTGATGCTCTGGCGGTTCGTGAAGACGGTATTTATGTAGATGGGACGTTCGGCAGGGGAGGGCACTCCCGATTGATTTTGTCCCGTCTGGGCAGTCAAGGTCGTCTGATTGTGTTTGATAAAGACCCGCAAGCGATTGAAGCTGCGCAAAAGCTGGCCGAGCAGGATGGGCGAGTTACGGTAGTCCATGACGGATTTTCAAGTTTTCAGACGACCCTGGATAAGCTGGGTATTGAAGAGATAGATGGTGCGTTGTTTGATTTGGGGATTTCGTCCCCGCAGATAGATGACGGCGCACGGGGTTTCAGTTTCCGTTTTGATGCACCTTTGGATATGCGCATGGATCCGACGCGCGGAATGTCTGCCGCAGAGTGGATTGCAACAGCATCGGAACAGGATTTGCACGAGGTTATCAAGAATTATGGTGAAGAGCGGTTTAGTCGCCAGATTGCGCGCGCCATTGTTGCGCAACGGACAGAAAGTCCGATCGATACAACCCGCAAGCTGGCGCAGCTCGTGGCGCAAAACGTCCGTACTCGTGAGCGGGGGCAAGACCCTGCGACGCGCACCTTCCAGGCAGTTCGCATCTTTATTAACCGCGAGCTCGAAGAGGTAGAAGCGGTTCTGCCGCAAGTGATGGGTCGTCTGAAACAGGGTGGGCGTTTGGCGGTTATTGCGTTCCATTCGCTTGAAGACCGCATCGTAAAACAGTTTGTCAAAAAGTATTCGCAACACCCTCCTTTGCCGCGTTGGGCGGCAGTAAAAGAAGCGGATTTGCCTCTGCCACCGTTAAAGGCGGTGGGAAAGGCGATAAAGCCGGGTGTTGAGGAAACTGCCTCCAATCCGCGGGCGCGCAGCGCAGTTTTACGCGTGGCGGAGCGGACGGGCGGTGAGATTGCAGAATAAGCATTATGTGGGGCAGGTGTCCTCGGAACAAACAGATTGAGGTCGTCTGAAAACAATGAATAAATTAAATATCCTTTTGTTGGTCTTGGTATCGGTATCTGCTTTTGCGGTGGTCACTGTGCAAGACCAATCGCGTTTGCACTTCATCGCTTTGGATAAAGCGCAAAAGCAGGAAATCAAGCTTGATCAGGACTATGCACGCTTGAAATTGGATCAGGCGCGGCTGGCGAACCACAAGCTGATTAAGGTGGCGGCTGAGAAGCAACGCCTCAAACCGCCCGGCGCGGATAATACCGTGATGGTGGAACGAAAAAAATAATATAGCCGGCTTATCCGGCACTGCAAATTGGTACCGTCGGATAAAGACACGGTTCGGGTGATTATGAATTGAGATGTTAAGATGTTGATTAAAAACGAATATAAACCGAGCATGCTGCCCAAGACAGCCAAAGCTAAAAAACCCATCACCAGTGATGGGCGGATTTCTTTGGTGTTGTGGCTGATTGCGGCTGCGTTTGTCGGACTGCTGGCTCGCGGCATCTATTTGCAAACCACGCAGCATGAGTTTTTGAAAAATCAGGGCGATCAGCGTTTTGTCCGTACCCTGACTTTACCTGCGTCGCGCGGCATGATTATGGACCGTAACGGCGCGACTTTGGCGTTGAGTGCACCGACTGAATCCTTGTATGCCATGCCTTCCGGTATGGAAGAAATGCCGACTGCCGAACAGATGGCTAAGTTGGCGGCTATTGTTGAGCTGCCTGTTGAGGCATTGCAGGAAAAATTGGCGAAAAAAGATAAAGATTTTATTTATCTGAAGCGTCAACTCAGCCAAGAAAAAGCGGAAGAAATTAAAGCTTTGGGCATTAAAGGCTTGGCATTCCAAAAAGAGCTGAAACGCCATTATCCGATGGGCAACCTGTTCGCACACGTTATCGGTTTTACCAATATCGACGGCAAAGGTCAGGAAGGCTTGGAATTGTCGCGAGAAGACAGTCTGCATGGTGCGGACGGCGCGAAAGTGGTTTTGCGCGACAATAAAGGCAATATCGTCGATAGTTTGGATTCTCCGCGGAACAGCGATCCGAAAAACGGGCAGGACATGGTTTTGTCTTTGGATCAACGTATTCAAACACTTGCCTATGATGAGCTGAATAAAGCAGTGGCTTATCACAAAGCCAAAGCAGGTACGGTTGTGGTATTGGATGCGCAAACCGGCGAAATCTTGGCTTTAGTTAACAGCCCTGCCTATGATCCCAACCAACCAGGCAGCGCCGATAGCGAACAGCGCCGCAATCGAGCCGTTACCGATATGATTGAGCCGGGTTCTGCCATGAAGCCGTTTACGATTGCAAAAGCATTGGATTCCGGCAAAGTCGGTGTGGCTGATCGTTTTAACACCATGCCTTATAAAATCGGTCCCGCTACTGTGCGCGATACCCATGTGTATCCTACTTTGGATGTGCGCGGCATTATGCAAAAATCTTCCAACGTCGGTACCAG
>CALDNV010000397.1:0-9276 GCA_937914605.1 uncultured Neisseria sp. | reverse complement strand
GCACATTGCCAAAACAGAAAATATGCCCGATGGAATGCACCGGCAACTGCGCCACCTTCTTACGCTCCTGCTCCACAACCAGCGTCTCCCGCTCCTTATGCAGATAACTGCCTTGGGTGGTGATGTAGAGCGTGTTTTGCAGTTTGCGCATGGGGAACTCCTTGGATTTTGACCGCAGTTTTTGGCAAATTTAACAGAGTTGGGCTACCTGAAAAACAGCAATAACTATATTTTTAAGCGTGTTGGGCAAAAAGACAGTTACTACATTTAACTCTGCAAATAGCAATTTATGTTATCAATTATACTGTTCACATTATTATGAAATTCTTCTTTAAGAATCATTTTTTTATTTAATAATCCCTGTTTTTCCTCAACAGCATCGCGAGCAGACTTAGTTCGAATATCATCCGCAGGAATAATTTCAAAATGATATTCAGGAAAACTCTCTTGCAAACTCTGAAATTTATCTTGTTTATCACCGTCTAGAATAGATACTACTTTCTTAAACCCCAAATCTTTTGCAATGCCACACAAGTATGGGATGTTGTCAGCGCCACCCGCACCCCATCCCCAAAAGCTTCCTTTGAATTCTTTTTCTAACTGTTCAGCAATTTTAGGGTATAAAAGCACATCTTCTTGTCCCTCAACAAGAATAATTCCATCTTCCTGAAAAAAGAATTCTCGTGCATCTAATCCCCAAGTATGTGGATTATATAAATTTCCCTTTGCTAGATTAGAAATTAAGTTCTTTGAGCTATCAGATAATTGGTAAATTTTAGTACCTTCCCCACCAGAAGTAACCCTAACCAAAGCAGCACCATTTGACAAAGCATCAATATCAATAAAATAAGTGGAGTGTGTTGAAATAATAATTTGTCTATCTTTAGAATATTCAATAAACAATTTACTTAGCCGCTTTTGTAATGATGGATGCAAAGATAACTCTGGTTCATCAATAATAATTACATCTCCAGGTTTAGAGTCATAAAGCGCATCAACAATAACAAAAATACTAACGATACCTTCCCCTATACCATTGCTTGAATGGCTATGTTTACCGGAAATAAATTTTAAAAAATATTGTGATTGTTCATTTTGATCAATTGCCCATTCAGGCCTAAATCCCAAGACCTGTTCTAAAATATCATCATAATTATTTTTTATTTCATTATTTTTCTCTATTAAAAACAGCCTATTAGAGAACTGATCCAGCATTGAACTTCTTTTAGCCTGAAATCCATTTGAATAGATGTAGTTATCTCTAGTTGTATTACTCTTACTAAAATATGGTTCAAAAGCTCTTCTTGACGGCACAACAAAAAATTTTACTGCTGTATTTTTATTAGTAAATTCTGTTTCGGATGATCCTTTTCGTACAGACTTCAAAATTTCATTATGTTCATTGTCAAAATTATATTGAATATTTACTTCTTCATGTAAAGAGTTCCTTGTACCATTCGGAAAACTTGGTGCAGTTCCATAGAACCCTTCTCTAGCTTTTAAACACTCAATAATTGATGATTTACCTGCATTATTAGAACCTGTAATAATTGTAAATCCACTACCAATATTAATCAGATCTGGCATAGCAAAACTGATTAATTGCTCCTGTTGAAAACCTCTATAACCTAGAATTTTCATATTTTTTAAGTACATAACTAAAACCTTTTAAATTTAATACAAAATAAAATTACACGCACTCCCCAAACAACCCCGCCACATACCCCACACTCCTATCCCGTTTCCCTAATAACTCTGGCTGGCAAATCTCCACCAGCGAGCAGGCTTTGCAGCGTTTGCCGTAGTCCGGCGGCGGGGTTTGGCCGCTGTTTAGGAGTTCGCGCACGGCGGCGATGGTGGCAAGTGTTTTGGCGCGCAGGTCGTCTGAAAACACGATGGAGATGCGGTGGCAGGTTTGCATATACCACAGCGCGCCCTCAGAGACGATTTGCCCCGTCATTTCCTCCAAACACAAGCCTTGGGCGCAAAGCTGAATTTCGTCCATCGGGTCGGGTTTGGGCTTGCCGCGTTTGTATTCCACGGGTTTCAGACGGCCTGTTTTTGTATCCACTTCCACCAAATCCAACACGCCGCTGATACCCAGTTTCTCCGCCGATACATGCACCGTCCGCTCAAAGCGCACGCCCTTGCGCGTTTCCGGTTCGCCTGAATCCACCCGCTCATGGAACGCCTTGCCCTGCGCGGTCAAATAGTTCTCCGCCCACGCCTGCTCGTTGTGAATCAAGGCACACTGGCGTGGGCAAAAGGCGTAGTGTTGCAGGGCGGAAAGGGGAATCAGACGCATGTCCTGATTGTCCCCTTGGGTTTTAGGTGAAAGTGCGGTCATTTTTTAAAACATTTTTAGAAGCCATCAATAATTTCAGGTTCTAATAACGTTCCATCTTCTTTTAAAGTCAGGGAGTCTTTCTTTATTGCATCAATTAATTGATCAATAGTATTAGTCTTAACTTTTTCTTCAATCATATCTCTCAATTTACCGTGTACTTTGGCAGAGGAATATTGCCCTGCTTTGCAGTTGTGTTCCCACCAAATGAGTTTTACCACTTCCATGCTGCCTTCTGGGCGGGCGGAGGAAGCGTCGCCTTCAAAGAGTTTGGTTAGTACGGCTTTGATTTTTTCGGCATCGTCGTCTGAAAAGCCGGTGCGTTCGGCAAGTTGCGGCGACATGGCACCGAAAGCAACATAAACGCCATGATCGACGCGGTGTTTCATGCCCATGGTGTCGGAGCTTTTTTTCACATCACTATCTCCATCCCCATTCACACTTTTAGTAATCTGTGTACTGGTAATATTGATTGGCTCAACACTAAACGCAGAGTGAATAGTAACTGGACCACGCACAGCAATAGACACACCATCTTCATCTTTTCCACTAAAAGCAAAAACTTGACCGAAGCTACGTACATCTAGCCATTTTTTACATGCTTCTTTGGCAATTTCATCTTTTTTCAACTCATTTTTGTCTGACTTTTTCTTACCTTTTTGTTCGCCGTCTTCATCTTTGATTTCCAAAGCATTTTTGTTATCTTTTAAATATCTAATAAACGCGTCATAGCGATTTTTTAGGCTTACCATACCATCATCTTTTCGTTCATTTGCTTGAACAAAAATTGAATGTTTTTCATCCTGTAAGCGGTCGCGGATTTTACGTTTCAGGCATACGTCGGTCATTTCTCCGAAACCTTGGAAATCAGCACGCGGGCGGTTGCCGTTTAAGGGGTCGCCGTTAGGATTGGCGTTGGTTACTTTCAGAATGAGGGCGAAGTCGATTTTTTTGGTTAAGCTCATTTTGGTTTTCCTTTAAGTTGGATTATTCATCAGTTTTGGATTTGTTGGCGGAAAGCTCGGCAATACGGCGGGCTATTTCCATTTTTTGGCAGTGGTAGCCCAAGAGAAATTCGCCGCTTAATTTGTCGTCGCAGGTAAAATCATCGGTGGCAAATAATTCCATAATTTCGCTGATTGCCTGTGCACCGGTATCTTTACCGTTATTGTGTAGGCGTTCCTGGTACGGTTTTAATGCCAGTTCGATATTGCGCCATGTGGCAAACGGGTGTTCAGCGAAACGCTGCATATAGCGTTCGGCGGTGGTAGCGCGTTTTTCGCCAGCCAAATACAGGGCGTAGGATTCGGTGTTTTCGGCAACAGCAAGTAGCCTGCCGTATAAATAATCGCGCGAGCGGTTTTCAGTATCTAAACTCATAGGGTAAATTCTCCGTTTTGATAAATCATGATGACGAGCGCGCCAGCCTTTGTATAGGGCACAGGCAACTCCGATGTTTCTTTGCCAATTTGCAGAGCGAATTTTTTCTCCATCTTCTAAACGATGATTGGCAAAAGGATTGCAGGCTACCTGAAAACTTTGACGCACCAAATCTTCAGGGATAGGCACGGATGTTCCGCCTGCGATAACGGGTAGAAGTCGGGTATAAAGTTGTTTTTTGAGCGTATCGGACAGGGATTTGCCGTACACAGCATCGGCAATGCTGTAAGGCGATGGTGGGACGAAGCGCCATTGGGTTCGTTTGTCGGTTTTCTTGCCGTTTGGAACTTCAACTCTATAACACTGATACCAAGAAAAATCATCAATCCATGCGTCTAAATTGGCGAAATAATCGGCAGGCAGAAACTCTTGGTAATAAGTTAATGCCATGCGCCCAGGCGTGGCAGAATCGAGCATAATCAGGGAGATTTGTTCGTGGTCTTTCAATTCTGCCTGATAGCCGTGCAGTTTCTTTTTGATGATTTGCGCAGCGGCACGCCCGATATTCACCGACCAATCAAGGGATGGTTTTTCAGATGACATTTGCGATGAAAAGTTATCAGGATTTTCAACCGCACTAATGTCTAAATTATTCCAATCAATTTCGCTGGAAATATCTTTCATCGGTGACGGGACGGGGTTACAGCTAATTGCCCATGCGATGGTAACTTGTTCATTATTTCGTGCAGTAGTTTGCCTATCGATTAACCATCTAAGCGCAGCATGAGCCTTATGTGATACTTCAGCCGAAATTGTTGTCGCTTGATTAGCTTCTTCAAATCGACCTAGGTAGGTAAATCCTTCCTTATCATTGGAAGAAATCAATTTTGCTTTGTCGCCCGAATAAAGTAATTTGGCAGGATGACTTTCACGAATTTTCTGTTCATCCCCCGTTACTGTGCAAAATTGGCTTTTTAAAGTCTGTTGGTAATAATTTCCCCAACTTTGCTGAACATCCTTATCCTTCCAAGTTTCAGGAACAAAATCGCCAGGTATTTGCACTGACCAAACGACAAGAGCTTTTCGGATTTCAAATTTCCCTTGCTCCTTAGTCAAAACATTAAACAATTCAGGTTTTTGCTTATCTTTGTTTTCCCTTTCAATCCAATTTGTCAGCAACTCGCCGTTATCATCTACGGGAATAATTTTTTCTTTTACCAAATCGGCTAATACCGTCCCCTTGTGAACATATTTTTGTATTGCCAATACCTTTTTGTTATCTATCGTCACACACCATTTATCTAATTGGTCTGCATATAAATTGAAAATCAAATCTTCTTGCTTGGTTTTCGTTTTTTTCTTTTTACCATTTTTCCCTTCGGTTTCCGTAATGACTTCTTTCTGATAAGTCAGTCCCAAATCTTTTGCGATATATTGCAAGCTATCCGCCAATGCATGAGGGGCCAAACCGCTTGTCCGCCCTTCCGAGCTTTCAGTTACAGGCAACATGATAATCGGTTTATCAGTTAAAATCTTAGCTCCAAGAAAATTTCCATCTCCATCCAAAGTAATTTGAATATGGGCAGTTTGCGGGCTATGCCACAACGGTGCTAGTTTTTCTTTTTCCAAATCCGATAAGTTCGGATTCTTTTCAATTTCGTTATACGTCCGATAAAGTTTCTGCATCCAGCTCATAATTCCAGCTCCTTGGCTTCATCTTCCACAGGCTTAACGTTTTCGCCGCGCTTGAACGGTTTTTCAGGCTGCATTTTGCGGATAAATCGAGTTTTTAGACGACCTTCTGTGTCATTGATGCTTGGAAATTCAATCACACCATTTCGCATATTCGCGATCCAAAAACGACTAACCAATTCAGGCTTTCCAGTTTCTTCGGGATAGCCGAAACTATGGAACATCAGGCCAAAATCTAAATTATCGATTTCATCGTAAAATCCTTTACCTTCGCCAAACTCACAAGGTTCAACATAGCCTTGGCAATCGCGCGTACCAAGAAAAATATCCTGCCGACCGCCACGTTCCAGCATTCGCTCGGCAATGGCAATATGCTTGCCGAAATTACGGTCACCTGCCAATTCTTCCCAATGCTTGTTCCACTCAAAATGAGCTTCTACTTGGTATTCCACATCCTGCAAAAAAGTGTAAATCGCCAAGGTGTTGCCGCCATTCCAATCCAGTGGCTTGGTGGATTTGCTTTGGGTGCGGATGGGCTTTATTACGCGGATGCGGTCGATATGCCAAATCAAGGTTGGCTTCCAGTAAATGCTTTTGACGATGCCTTTAATGGCTTCGTATGTCGGCACTTGGTAGCTGAATTTTTCGCCGCCGATTTTGGTTACGGGGTCGGTAAATAAGGCTTGCCGCCCCCAGACACGGAAACTGATTTTATGGTTTTTATAGTCCATATTGCTCCTTAATAATTCAAAAAAGTCATGTCGCTTGTTTCGTCCAAAGACAAGCCAAATTCGTCGTTGTAATGGCGTTTTTTCAAATAATAAATACCCGATCCTTCAATGGTTTCATGCAGGGCGTTTTCTTTTTGCAATTTATCCCATACTTTGGGAAAAACGTTCACGCTGTACCGCTGGGCTTTTTGCAAAGTGTGGTACATTTCTTGGGGATTCCATTCACCGCAGAGTTTGGCAATGAGTCCCGCGCCTTCACCATACGGTACGATTACAGCATGAGTTGGTGCATCAATGGCTTGAAAAACCCGCCCTGCGCTTTTGAAGGATTGCATTAGTAAAGGAAATTGTTTGCTTCTTTTATTGTTTTTTTCGCTATAAGAATTCAGCGCGTTATCACTCAACCAATCCAACAGTGAACCTGTTGCGCTGTTTTGGATTGAATACACCATTTCATCGCTGCGCTGGTAAAAATAGTATTCAAAATAACGTTCCATCGCGGCAGGCTGCAAAATATCCTGTCCTGCAAAATCACGGAACACGCGTTCGGCATGGGTTTTGCCTGCCTGAATATCGGGTAATATCTGCGTAAAATCCTGCTCCTGCAAATTCAACACCCAAACCTGCCCTTTACCTTTTTTCTCTCCGTGCCGGTTGCAACGCCCCGCCGCTTGGGCAATGCTGTCCAATCCGCCCAAAGCACGAATCACGCAAGCCATGGAAATATCCACGCCTGCTTCAATCAACTGGGTGCTGATGCAGATAACTGGTTCTTTGTTTTCTAGACGAGCTTTGATAGTGTCAAAAATCGCTTTGCGGTGCGCCGCGCATTGGTGGGTGCTTAAATGAAACAAGGTCTCTGGCGGCACATTCTGCTTTTGGCAATATTGATAAAGCTCCTGCGCCCATTTTTTTGTATTGACGATAAACAGGCAGCTTGGGGTCGTCTGAAATTGTTCCAGCAAAAATGTGCCTGCTTCTTCCACATTCCAACCGCCTGATTTTTCGTTGAATCGGATTTCTACGCGTGATAAATCAGCAAATAATTTATCTAAATCCTGATACTTGCCCATGATTTCAGCGTTTTCAGGCAACCTTAACAAACCGCGTGCGGTAATGGCTCCCCTTTTATCTTCAGGAAAATTCTGCAAACCCAATTCGCCGAGCAAAGGCTGCGTCGCCGTACACAAAACCGCCGTGCTTTTACCGAATTTCGTTAGCCAATTTAATACGTTGCAAAACAGATGGACGCATTTCACCGGCAAAGTTTGAATTTCATCAAAAATCAAAACGCTATTGGTCATGGGGTGGATATGGCGCGCGCCGCGCGTACCGCCGCCGAACCACGCATCTAGAAACTGCACCATCGTGGTAAAGACAATGGGTTTATCCCAGTTTTCGGACAGTAGTTTGTCCTGCCAGCTTTGCTTTTCGGGTTCTAGATTAGAATGATGTTCCAGAACCCAATCTTCGCCAAGAATTTCACGTACGGCTTGGGCGTTTTGATCGATGATGGAAGTATAGGGAATGATGTAGATGATGCGATCGAGATTGTGCTTTTGCGCATGATGAAGGGCATAGCGCAGACTGGCCAATGTTTTACCGCCGCCGGTCGGCACTGTTAGTGTATAAATATCTTGAGAATCGACCGCTCTTTTTAGACAGTCGCTGGAAATTCGACGGCGGATTTCGTCAATAGGATAACGGTTTTGAAAACCTGCTAATTTGGCTTCCACTTGATCAATCGCCATTTGCCAATCAGGTTTTTCCGTCAAGCGGCGGACTTCTTTTTGCGCTTCCCGTTCAAAATCCGAACTGTTGATACGGTCGGCATCAATCAGGCAGCTGAATAAAAAGCGGGTCAGGCAGCCGAGATAGAATTCTTTAATTTTGTCATTGGTCGTTGAATCGGAAAGTATCGGTTTTACTGCTTTGAGCAGGCTGCGAATCAGGTTTTCTCCTGCCAATTCATGTGCTTTTTGCTGAACGACTTCATCGGCATTTTGCTCGCATTCTGCAAAATGCGTCAGTTCATCAGTTTTATTAAATCGCTCAATCCATTTCGGATTACCCTCTCCATCCAAACAGTCAATCAAGCCTTCGCCGTGGTGTGATGCTATGCATAAACCCAGCATTTGTCCGAACAATTCCCCGATGCCCTGCTCTGCACCAAATTTTCTCAATTCGCGGTAAACCCATTGCGCACCAGCGGTGGAATGATCCACTTTACTGCCGTTCGGTGTACTTTCTTCATCATCCAAGTCAGGATTGAACAAACCCGTTTCATCGTGGATATATTTTTGGAATTTGTGAGAATATTTGCCGAAATCGTGCATGAGTCCGAGTAATTCCCCAGCTGATTCTAAATTTAGTTTTTGAGCGAATACTTTGGCAAGAGCAGCTGTTTCTTTCAGATGGGCTTGAACAGATTGGATTTGTCCATCTGATTTTCGGAGATGGGCAATATAAGGATCTTTCAACACTATTATCCCATTGTTAAATATAAAATTATGAGATAGTGTACGCCTTTTTATTATGGCTTCAATATGATAATGAAATATATATTAAATTTGTGATCTATATCTCACTATTTATTTTAGGTATAAAAAAAGCCCTTTCAAAAAGGTGAAAGGGCAAAATATTTGGAGTCATACTATGAGTTGTTGAATTAACAAATCAGGTATGGAGCGCATTATAGCGAATTTGTTAATAAATGCAACAATTTTTTAACAAATTAATTATGTGGATTGCGTGTGTTGGTGTTGACCAAGTTACGCATCAACAAGGCATAATCAAGTTGAATGTCTTGTGGCACATCTAAAAAGACAAAGTGACCATCGCCAAGTGCGGCTTCCACATTTTCATTTTTACGATTGAGCATTTTTTCAATTTTAAAGACGATGTTGCCTTGTGGAGTCATCATTTCTACTTCATCACCAAGTAAGAATTTGTTTTTGACCGCTACTTCAGCCATGCCTTGTTCATTACGTTTACCGGTAAATTCACCGACAAATTGTTGGCGTTCAGAGATAGAGTAGCCATATTCGTAATTTTGGTATTCATCGTGCGTATGGCGACGTAAGAAACCTTCGGTATAACCACGATGAGCAAGGGATTCCAACGTATCCA
>CALDNV010000396.1:0-5499 GCA_937914605.1 uncultured Neisseria sp. | reverse complement strand
TCTTTGAGCTAAGGCGAGGCAACGCCGTACCGGTTTAAAGTTAATCCACTATACCTCTCCCCTTCCCTCCTTTCCAATAAGATGGAAAACACAAAAGGTCGTCTGAAAACGCCATTCCGTTTTACCTTACGGAAGCAGCATTTTCAGACGACCTTTTGTTCTTAACGCTTATTTCAGAAGAAACCGCTTCTATTGCGCTTACTTCACAATCTCAACCGGACCATGATCGTCGCAGTGGTCGCCGTGTTGGTGGTGCAGGCGGCCGTTGACGATGTAGTCGGTGTGATCGCCGTGCGGTACGGCTTCATGGCCGCAACCTTCGCCGTGAACATGGCCTTTGCAGGTATCGACAGGATGGCAGCCGTCGGGATTGGTTTCATTGACGCTTAAGCTGTGTTCGTCGTAATGGCCGTTGTGTTCGTGGTGCAGATGACCGTCGTGCAGATAGTCGGTGTGGTCTCCGTGTTTGATGGCGGTATGGCCGCAACCGGCGCCATGGGTATGGTCGTGATGATCGTGGATTTTGCAAGTCATTTTGATTCCTCGTTATCGGTGGTTAATTCAAACCCTTTAGGTTACGGACTCTATGTTATCCTTTTTTGGCAACCTAGTAAACAATTTCCTCTTTATTAACATAGTGTTACGGTATATCATCATAGGCTTTAAAGGTCGTCTGACCGCGCCATTTCGATGTTATGACTCTTGCGGATGTTTCAGACGACCTCCCCATTCGTTATCATTTATAATGTCATTTCTTAGGCGGCTCGGCAGTCCGTGCCGATAATGCGTATAGGTCGTCTGAAAACAATATCAAGATAAATATAGGATTTTTACACTATGTGGGACACAGTACGGCAATGGCTGCATACGCTGCCAGTACGCGAGGAAGTGGTGGAATCGGTGCTGATGGTCATGGCGCTGCTGGTTTTTCGGGGCGTTTTGCTGAAACTGTATCTGCGCCGCCACCCGCATTACAGCATTGAGGAAAAACGCCGCTCCTTGGTACTCAGTCGCAATCTGACGCTGATTTTGACGATTTTCGGTCTGGCGGTAATTTGGGCGACACAAATCCAGACGCTGGCGCTGTCGATGTTTGCCGTAGCGGCGGCGATTGTGGTGGCGACGAAGGAGCTGATTATGTGTTTGTCGGGCAGCATCCTGCGCTCGGTAACGAAGCAGTATTCGGTCGGCGACTATATCGAGGTCAACGGCCTGCGCGGGCGGGTAGTCGATATTAATCTTTTGAACACGCTGATGATGCAGATCGGCCCGAACCCGCTGGTCGGTCAACTTTCGGGTAAAACGCTGTCATTTCCCAACAGCCTGCTTTTGAACCATTCCGTCCGCCGCGACAATATTTTGGGCGATTATGTGATTCATACGGTGGAAATTCCCGTGCCGATTCATTTGGATTCGGATGTGATTGTAGGTCGTCTGAAAGCCGTATTGGAGCCTTTGTGCCAACCTTATGTACCCGCCATCCAGCGGCATTTGGAAAACGTGCAGGCGGAGAAGCTGTTCATCACCCCTGCCGCCCAGCCGCGCGTAACCCGCGTGCCGCATGACGACAAGGTGTACCTTATCATCGTGCGCTATGCCTCGCCCGTGGCGAAGCGTTTAGAAATCCAGCAGGCGGTGTTGGATGAATTTTTGCGCGTACAATACCGCCTGCTAAACCCTCAAGCTTAACCCCATAATCTATTAATAATCAGGAAAAAACTATGTTGCCCGAATCCGCCCTTACGCAAATGTACCCCGTCATTATGACCCCCAGCCACGACGGGAAATATTTCCACAATTACGTCCTTTCGCTGCTCAATATCGTCAACACCAGCGCGCAAAACGGCTGGCCACTGCAAGTGATGATGCAGCGCGGCGAGAGCCTGATTACCCGCGCGCGCAATAATTGCGTGGCGACCTTCTTGGAAAACAAAGAATGGACGCACCTCTTCTGGATAGACTCCGACATCGGTTTTTCCGCCGAAGCGTTCTACCGCCTGCTTTTGGCGGATAAAGACGTGGTAGCGGGCATTTATCCGCTGAAACGGGAAAACTGGCCGGACGAAGGCGTTCCCGCCGGCACGACCCAAGCGGATTTCGAGCGGATGTACACCGCCTACACCGTCAACACAGGCGATAAAAACGAAAACGGCGAAATCGTCCTGCGCGTCGATGAAGAAGGCTTTATGAAAGTCGATGACGCGCCGACCGGATTCATGGTCATCAAACGCAGCGTGTTCGAAAAAATGATGGCCGCCTACCCCGAGCTGAACTACATCTCCGACAGCGACTACAAGCGCGAAGACAAAGGGCTGCACTACCGATTTTTCGACTGCATGGTCGATCCCGAAAGCAAACGCTACCTTTCCGAAGACTACACGTTCTGCCGCCTGTGGCAGCAAATCGGCGGCGAAGTTTATGTCGACGTCCAATCCAACCTGACCCACCAAGGCGCGAAAATCTATCGCGGCGCGTTTGCCGATTCGCTGCAAACCAATATCGCACAAGCCGTTTTCGCCCCTGCGGGCACACCGATGAGCCTCGACCTCGCCGCCCCGCTCAAATCCAACCCGCGCGGCGCGGAATAGCGTAAAAACAGGGAAAGACGCTTTAAGCCTGACGCGATGGCACTATATCTCCCCTATCGTTTGCCCCGTCGTTTTCAGACGACCCCGAATGCAAAGAGGTCGTCTGAAAACACAATCGGTTCCCCCGAACGGCAAACCTAAAACCCAGACACACATTATCCCCATTTTCCCATTGACTCAGGCGGCAGCCATTTTTCAGACGACCTCCGTCCGAACCCGCCACCCACACAAAGGAATCCCATCCATGACCGACAACGTACTGCTCCATTTGGGCGAAGAACCCCGTTTCGACGCCATCCAAACCGCCGACATCAAACCCGCCCTGCAAACCGCCATCGCCGAAGCGCGCGCGCAGATTGCCGAAGTCAAAGCCCAAACGCACACCGACTGGGCAAACACCGTCGAGCGTCTGACCGACATCACCGAACGCGTCGGCAGGATTTGGGGCGTCGTGTCGCACCTCAACTCTGTGGTCGATACGCCCGAACTGCGCGCCGTCTATAACGAACTGATGCCCGAAATCACCATCTTCTTCACCGAAATCGGACAAGACATCGAGCTGTACAACCGCTTCAAAACCATCAAAAACTCCCCCGAATTCGAGACCCTCTCCCCCGCACAGCAAACCAAGCTCAACCACGACCTGCGCGATTTCGTCCTCAGCGGCGCGGAATTGCCGCCCGAACAGCAGGCAGAGCTGGCGAAACTGCAAACCGAAGGCGCGCAACTCTCCGCCAAATTCTCGCAAAACGTCTTAGACGCAACCGACGCCTTCGCCCTCTACTTCGACGACACCGCACCGCTTGCCGGCATTCCCGAAGACTCGCTCGCCATGTTTGCCGCCGCCGCGCAAAGCGAAGGCAAAACAGGCTACAAAATCGGTTTGCAGATTCCGCACTACCTCGCCGTCATCCAATACGCCGACAACCGCGATCTGCGCAAACAAATCTACCGCGCCTACGTTACCCGCGCCAGCGAACTTTCAGACGACGGCAAATTCGACAACACCGCCAACATCGACCGCACGCTCGAAAACGCCCTGCAAACCGCCAAACTGCTCGGCTTCAAAAACTACGCCGAACTGTCGCTCTTCACCAAAATGGCCGACAGCCCCGAACAAGTTCTCACCTTCCTGCACGACCTCGCCCGCCGCGCCAAACCCTACGCCGAAAAAGACCTCGCCGAAGTCAAAGCTTTCGCCCGCGAACGCCTGAACCTCGCCGACCCGCAGCCGTGGGACTTGAGCTACGCCAGCGAAAAACTGCGCGAAGCCAAATACGCATTCAGCGAAACCGAAGTCAAAAAATACTTTCCCGTCAGCAAAGTCCTGGCAGGCCTGTTCGCCCAAATCAAAAAACTCTACGGCATCGGATTCGCCGAAAAAACCGTTCCCGTCTGGCACAAAGACGTGCGCTACTTCGAGCTGGAGCAAAACGGCAAAACCATAGGCGGCGTCTATATGGACCTCTACGCCCGCGAAGGCAAACGCGGCGGCGCGTGGATGAACGACTACAAAGGCCGCCGCCGCTTCGCCGACGGCACGCTGCAACTGCCCACCGCCTACCTCGTCTGCAACTTCACCCCGCCCGTCGGCGGCAAAGAAGCCCGCCTGAGACATGACGAAATCCTCACCCTCTTCCACGAAACCGGCCACGGCCTGCACCACCTGCTCACCCAAGTGGACGAACTGGGCGTATCCGGCATCAACGGCGTCGAATGGGACGCAGTCGAGCTGCCCAGCCAGTTTATGGAAAACTTCGTCTGGGAATACGACGTCTTGGCACAAATGTCCGCCCACGAAGAAACCGGCGAGCCCCTGCCGAAAGAACTCTTCGACAAAATGCTTGCCGCCAAAAACTTCCAACGCGGCATGTTCCTCGTCCGCCAGATGGAATTCGCCCTTTTCGACATGACCATTTACAGCGAAGACAACGAAGGTCGTCTGAAAAACTGGCAACAGGTTTTAGACAGCGTACGCAAAGAAGTCGCCGTCATCCAACCGCCCGAATACAACCGCTTCGCCAACAGCTTCAGCCACATCTTCGCCGGCGGCTACTCCGCAGGCTATTACAGCTACGCATGGGCCGAAGTCCTCAGCGCCGACGCCTACGCCGCCTTTGAAGAAAGCGACGACGTCGCCGCCACAGGCAAACGCTTCTGGCAGGAAATCCTCGCCGTCGGCGGCTCCCGCAGCGCGGCGGAATCCTTCAAAGCCTTCCGCGGACGCGAACCGAGCATAGACGCACTGCTGCGCCACAGCGGCTTCGACAACGCGGCTTGATGGTAAGGTTGAAGTAATGAAAAGGTCGTCTGAAAAGTTTTCAGACGACCTTTTGCCGCAAATTTATACCTTATAAAATCATTCCAAAAACAACTAATACATCCCGTCGCTGTCAATATATAGTGGATTAACTTTAAACCAGTACGGCGTTGCCTCGCCTTGCCGTACTATCTGTACTGTCTGCGGCTTCGTCGCCTTATCCTGATTTAAATTTAATCCACTATAAAAAGCAAACACAAGGATGCCGATATGAAAAAGTTTTGGGAAAATTACAAAAGGAATTTACGATTACTGGCTAAGTTTGGCAGGCGGCACTGGAAAGTATTCTGTATCAGCTGCTTTGCATCCAGCTTCATCGTTACCGCCGTAAATTTTGTCTTGAGCTTCTATGTCATTGATCCTAAATATTTCCTTGGTAATGACCATTTCCTTCCCGACAGTATCAAAGCCATCATTGTGGCCATTTTGATGCATTTCATGTTCTCGAAATACATAATCTATAAAAACAAAAAGAAAAACACCTCCAAAGATTAAATATAGTGGATTAACTTTAAATCAGGACAAGGCGACGAAGTCGCAGACAGTACAGATAGTACGGAACCGATTCACTTGGTGCTTCAGCACCTTAGA
>CALDNV010000395.1:0-1465 GCA_937914605.1 uncultured Neisseria sp. | reverse complement strand
ATATAGTGGATTAAATTTAAATCAGGACAAGGCGACGAAGCCGCAGACAGTACAGCTAGTACGGCAAGGCGAGGCAACGCCGTACTGGTTTAAAGTTAAGCCACTATACATTGAATTTCAAAGTCCCAGCCAATATCAACCGCACTAAAAAAGGTCGTCTGAAAAACATTTCTGCTTTTCAGACGACCTCTTGCCATATCCAAAATCAAATAGAGAAATCTTCGACCACCGGCGTATAAAGAATACGGTCCACCACATCCCGCGTCAGCTTCGGCGAGAACATTTCGATAAAATCGTAGGTATAACCGCGAAGATAAGTATCCGAGCGTACTGCAATCCAAATGGGCGAAGGCTCAAACAGATGCGCCGCATCGACCAATTCCAAATCCGCATCCTTCTCCGGATCAAATGCCATCTTCGCCATCAACCCGACCCCAAGCCCCAGTCGGACATAAGTCTTCAAGACATCCGTATCCGCTGCCGACAACACCACATCCGGATTATCCAAATGCGCCTTATTAAAAGCACGCGCAATACTGCTGCCCTGATTAAATGCAAATTCGTAAGTAATCAAAGGAAACGAAGCCAAATCCTCAATACTTAAAGGATTCATACATTCCAACAAAGGATGCTCTTTCGGCACGATGACCGCATGGTTCCATTCATCACACGTCAACTTGCTCAGTTCGGGATGATCGTCAATCCGCTCCGTCACAATCGCAATATCCGCCTCACCATTACTGACCATTTGCGCAATAGCAGCAGGACTCCCCTGCTTGATCGTCAGATTGACCCTCGGATAACGCTTCACAAAATCCGCCACAATCAAAGGCAGCGCATAGCGTGCCTGCGTATGCGTCGTCGCAATCGTCAGAGCACCGCTGTCGTGATCAGTAAACTCGCTGCCGATATTCTTAATATTCTGGACATCGCGCAAAATCCGTTCCGAAATTTCCAACACTGCCTTACCCGGCTGGGAAACAGACACCACACGCTTGCCGCTGCGTATAAAAATCTGCACCCCCAGTTCTTCTTCCAAAAGGCGGATTTGCTTGGAAATACCCGGTTGCGAAGTAAATAGCGCATCCGCAGCCTCAGATACATTCAAATTATGGCGGTACACCTCCAACGCATACCGCAATTGCTGTAATTTCATAGGTAGTCCGGTTGTATTGTGTTTGTATGTTTTATACGACAAGCGGCACATAATTTAACATATTTTGCCGGATTTGTCGGACATCCAAAAAACGCACAAGGAAGTTTTTGTTTTCAATAAAACTATACATATAAACTATGAAAACCGTCTTTACAGCACGCAAACTCTTGTTGCGTTTCCGCAACTGCAAATAGAAACAGACCCGAATTTCCTGATAAATAAATGACACAAGCTTGATTTTTAGGCATGATTCACCATTAGGAGGCAAGCAGTTTCATGTTTTTATCAAGGCATCGAGTATTGACAGTC
>CALDNV010000394.1:0-1693 GCA_937914605.1 uncultured Neisseria sp. | reverse complement strand
TCTTTGAGCTAAGGCGAGGCAACGCCGTACTGGTTTAAAGTTAATCCACTATAAGAATGCAAGGCAGGAACTTGGCGCTTTATCTCCATCCACTCAAAACAAAAGAGAGAATTTATGGACACAACCAAACCTACTCCCCATCCCGACCAACAGGCCAACCACCGCTATCTGACTGTGTGGCGGTGGCATTTTTATTTCGGGCTATTGGTCGCGCCCTTTCTGACCCTGCTTGCCGTAACGGGTCTGGGCATGCTGCTGTTTGCCAACATCACCGGCAAAGAGGGCGAGCGCATACACGTTACTCCGCAGGCGCAAGTGCAGCCTTTGTCGGCGCAGGCGGAAGCGGCGCGCCAGTCTGTAAACCCTGAAACCGCTTCGGTGGTGCAATATATCGCGCCGCGCGCCGATGATATGGTTGCCGTGTTCCGCGTGAACAACGACGACAAAGCGACCATGGTCGCCGTCGATCCTTACACGGCGAAAGTCGTCAGTTCCATGCCGCGCAATGAGGGCTGGTATCACATGATGGACGAAATCCACGGCGATATGATGCTCGGCACGGCGGGCGATTACCTGATAGAAACCGCCGCATCGCTGACCATCCTGATGATGATCACGGGGATTTATCTTTGGTGGGCGAAACAGCGCAGCCTGAAATCCATGCTTGTGCCGCAAGCGGGCAAAGGACGATCGTGGTGGCGCAGCATGCATGGCGCATTCGGCACTTGGGTTTCTTTGATTTTATTGCTGTTCTGCCTGTCGGGTGTTGCTTGGGCGGGCATTTGGGGCGGTAAGTTCGTTCAGTCGTGGAGCCAGTTCCCCGCCGGTAAATGGGGTGTCGAACCGAACCCCATATCCGTCGTGCCGACCCACGGCGATGTGCTGAACGACGGCAAAACCAAGGAAGTACCGTGGATTCTGGAACTCACGCCCATGCCTGTTTCCGGTACGACGAAGGGCGAAAACGGCATCAATCCGAGCGAACCGATGACTTTGGAAACAGTTGACCGCTTCGCCCGCGAAATCGGTTTCAAAGGCCGCTACCAGCTCAACCTGCCCAAAGGCGAAACGGGCGTGTGGACGCTGTCGCAGGATTCGATGAGCTACGACATGGTCAGCCCGACCGCCGACCGCACGGTGCACATCGACCAATACAGCGGCAAAATCCTGGCCGACATCCGTTTCGACGATTACAACTTCTTCGGCAAATTCATGGCGGCCAGCATCGCACTGCACATGGGGACGCTGGGTTGGTGGAGCGTGCTGGCGAACGTCTTGTTCTGCCTGGCGGTTATTTTCATCTGCGTCAGCGGCTGCGTGATGTGGTGGAAACGCCGCCCTGCCAATGCGGGCGGACTGGTTCCTCCGGCGCAGAAAATCGAGTTGCCGGTATGGTGGGCAATGGCTGTGCCGCTTTTGATTGTGGCGGTATTGTTCCCGACCGCCATCGCCGCCATTGCCGTGATTTGGCTCTTGGATACAGCCTTGCTGTCGCGGATTCCAGCGTTGTCGAGGTGGTTCAAATAAACGCTTACGGCGTGTGGCAAACGATAAGCCGTCAGGCTTGATTTGCCAAAACTAAAAGGTCGTCTGAAAACCAAATTAGGTTTTCAGACGACCTTTTTTGACGATTAACTGCAAATATAGTGGATTAAATTTAAATCAGGACAAGGCGACGAAGCCGCAGACAGTA
>CALDNV010000393.1:0-1316 GCA_937914605.1 uncultured Neisseria sp. | reverse complement strand
CGATTTACGACAAAGACGGCAAAGTTACCGGTATGGAAACAAAGGCTGCATACCGCAACATGTTTGACATGGAAATCGTACGCGAACAGGAAAAACAGAAAGAAACCTCTGTCCCGCAACCTGACACCGCCACCCTGTCCAAGGCAGACGAAATGCTGGCGCGGAGCAAAACACCTTCCGATGCCACCATCAATACTTCCTATGCCGCCGATACCCAAGCAGGCGTGCCGTTACAGGGGATAGGCCAGGGTGAAATACCTGCCGAAGTAGCGGTACGCGCGGCCAAGATGAAATCTGACGCGCTGGATACCCGGCTGCAATCGTCCAAAGCCGTCTATATGACCAAGGCTGGAAAGCTGTCCAAAGCCAACAAATCCCACCTGCAATTCCACGAACGCAACGTTATGGATGCAATTCGGGGGGTGAAAGGAGATGCTCGAAAACTGGCCTTGGCCAACTATTACGAACATACCGCCGAGAAAATGAAGGGGTCGAAGCTGGATTTACCCAAACCGGTTCAGATACCAAGCCCGCAGCATTCGGTACGGCAACAGAACGACCGGGATCGGCAGCATGAGAAAGAGCAGGAAATGGAACAGAGTCGTTAAGTTTGTCTTTCAACCATACGGTCTGAAACAGCATTGTTTCAGACCGTTTTTTTTTTCGGAGTAAAACGATGGCAGATGAACTTCAACAACCGGGCAGCAGAAGGGAAATTGTGAAATCTCAAGACAACATCGAGCGTGTGAGTAATGCCGACATTCCCGAGTTTTTGAAACCGATGATTGAGTCTGGCGAAATTACCCAATGGAGGGAATTCCCAAACCGCTTTTTTGTCAATGGCGTGGATAAAGCAAGAATTATTTGGCACACGGACGAACAGGAGTTCGGTTACGCCTACCTCAACGAACTACCAAGAGAGCAGTTTGAGAAATTCCGCGATACCTACAACCATATCCGTACACTGCACAAAGCAGAGAAAGAGCATCTGTACAGTGCGCAGGAGGGGGCATTGGAAAAAACAGGCGTTAAGGAAGTGCCCACTATCCGGGACGTGGTACCGTCATCTCCTGAAGAACGGCTACACGCCGCCAAACATCGTTACCTGATGCAGGATACTTTTTTGACGCAACCCGAGAGGCAGAAGCGGCAATTTAAAGAGTATCTGATGGAAAAAGCAATACACGACATGCCGCCCGATATGCAAGTAAAGGCGCGGGCTAATTTTTACGAGTCGCAAATTATTGAAACTGCCAAGGAAGGTTTTGATCCGATACGGTGATTCTCCTTTTCTCTATTGAATTTCACCCTTTAAG
>CALDNV010000392.1:0-1520 GCA_937914605.1 uncultured Neisseria sp. | reverse complement strand
GCCTTTACCCTACGCCTCCTGCCTACCGTCGCAACCGTCCTTTTCCTGACCGCCTTTGCCGCTGCGCTGGGCAACTGGTTCTATTACAGCGTTTACGACCGTCAATTTGACGTCTTCGTCTTCGGACTGGCGGACGAAGATACCCGCGCTGTCCTGAAAACCGTCTGGTCGGACTATCCCGTCATTCCCTGTCTTGCCGCCTTGATTGCCGCAGCTTTCGTTTTCGGCAAAATCTTCAGTCTCATCCGCCGCCGCACCCGCTTTCAGACGACCTCATGGGGGAAAACCGCTTGGATTGCCGCCGTCCTCTTACCCGTCCTCGCGCTTGCCTCAGGCATACGCGGCTCGTTCGGCAAATTCCCCCTGCGTCAGACCGCCATGCAGATTTCCGCCGCACCGCAAATCAACAAACTCGTTCCCAATGCCCTGACCTCCCTAAGCTGGGCAGTCAACGAATACCGCAACAGCAACGACTTCCATCCCGTCTCCGACGAAGACGGCAGCCGGCTCATCAGTACCCTGCTCGATAAAAAAACTGACGCTGACTTGACCCAGCTCTTTGCCCAAACCGCCGCAAACGCCGCCGTCGAAAAACACCGTCCCAACGTCGTTCTCACCGTCATGGAAAGCATGAGCGCACATCTCTTGAACATGGACAATCCCGAACGGGACCTCTTGGGCGAACTGGGCAAACACTGGCAGCAAGACTGGGTGTACCGCAAATTCGTTTCCGAGGGAGACGGCACCAGCGACACCCTGCACCGCTTCTTCGTCCGCAGCCCGCGCCTCAACCTCAGCCAATCCCTTGCTAAAAACAAAACCTTCCCCGGCAATATGTTCAAACCCTATCTCGATGCCAGCTACCGCGTCGTCTATATTACGGCAGGCAACGGCGGCTGGCGCGATTTCGACACCTTCCTGCGGCACTTGGGCGTCAACGAAATCATCGATGAAAACACCCTCAAAACCCACTATCCCGAAGCAAAATCCGACACATGGGGCGTGCCCGACGAATTCATGTTCCGTTATGCCGAAGAAGAACTCGCGCGCGCCGAAAAAAGCGGCACGCCCGTATTCATCATGATGATGTCCGTGACCAACCACCCGCCCTACCGCCTGCCCGCGCCGCATCAGGCGAAAAACTTCCGTTTGGACGAACAAGAGCAAAAACGCCTTGCCAACCTCGCCTCAGGCAAAGAGTTGAATGAAATTTTCAACACCTTCCGATACAGCAACGACCAACTCGGCCGCTTTATCGGCAAAGTGAAAACCATCGCGCCCGACACCATTATCGCCGCCACCGGCGACCACAATATGCGCGCCATCGGCTATCCCGAATCCGCCGATGCCGCACTCGGCCACAGCGTCCCCTTCTACCTTTACGTCCCGCAAGCCTACCGCGGCAGCGCCGAATACCATCCCGAACGCGCAGGTTCGCACAAAGACATCCTGCCGACCCTCTACAACTTAAGCCTGTCCAAATCGCGCTACTACCAAACCGGCTGCAACCTCACCGCCCC